>JAZRDX010000188.1:0-16690 GCA_045660565.1 Eubacteriales bacterium | reverse complement strand
AAGACTCCCAAGGAAGAGATCAAGAGACGCGTTGAAGAGGCAGCTCGAATCCTCGACATCACCCACCTTCTCGAAAGACGCCCCAAGGCTCTTTCCGGAGGACAGAAGCAGCGTGTTGCGCTCGGACGTGCTATAGTTCGTGAGCCTAAGGTCTTCCTTCTTGACGAGCCGCTTTCCAACCTTGACGCTAAGCTCCGTGCACAGATGAGAACCGAGCTTACCAAGATTCACCAGAAGCTCGGAACCACCTTCGTATACGTTACCCACGACCAGACGGAAGCTATGACCATGGCTACCAGAATAGTTGTTATGAAGGACGGACTTGTACAGCAGGTTGCAACTCCTCAGAACCTCTATGACCTTCCCGTTAACGTATTCGTTGCAGGATTCATCGGAACTCCTCAGATGAACTTCATCAAGTGTAACCTTGAGCAGAGAGGCGACAACATCTTCTTCGTATTCGGTGAGAACGTACTTAAGGTTCCCGCTGAGAAGGCAAACAACCCCGCTCTTAAGGAGTACATCGGCAAGGAGGTTATCCTCGGAGTTCGTCCTGAGGCTCTCCACGACGAGGAGCGTTACCTTAAAGCAATGCCTGAAGCGATCATCAACGCAAACGTTGAGGTTACCGAGCTTATGGGTGCTGAAATTTACCTCTATCTTGTTACCTCCGGAGCAGACGACGAGAACCAGAACCTTATCGCAAGAGTTTCTCCCCGTTCCGAGTCCAGAGCCGGCGATACCATCAAGATCGCTGTTGAGCTTGAGAGAGTTCACGTATTCGATAAGGATACCGAGCGCTGCATAGTTCACTAATAAAAAGTGAAAAAATTCTTGCGTACACGTGTGAAAATGCCTGCGTAAGAAATCAAAGGAGAACAATTACTTAGAATACGAATAGCTTGCTGTCAACGATTAAATAAACCGAGGACGGAGAGTTTCTTTTCCGAGGTTTTATAATACGTAACGGAAAAGGCGTATCTAATAACTGTCTTGAACTATAAACGGATACCGATTTTCGGTATCCGTTTTTTTATACTATTAAACGTCATTTTAAGGAGAAAAATATGCTTTATTTAAAGAATGAATTTGAAAAAGAGCTTTTTGATCTCGCCGTACCGAGAGCATTAAACGGATACGATACCGAAAGAAGAATGACAAAGGGCTGGAGAGGTGCGAACGGTTACCACAGTCGCCTTGTCAACTGTGAGATACACGACGTGCGCGGTTCACTCAGCTTTGCGTATATGCTTTTAAACCGCGATGCAGAGGGAGACAGACAGATAGCTTACGATATTCTTTACAGAGTAATTCCGCTTCAGGATATTAATCCTGCGCGTAAGACCTACGGCATCTGGTCCTACTATCTTGAAGAGGATCTTGAGCTAATGAACCCTCCGGACTGGAACTGGGCAGACTTTAACGCGAAAACTCTCCTTTATATACTTAATGAGCATAACGATAAGCTCACCGACGACCTGAAAATGCGTGTTAAAGACGCGATAATGCACGCTTGCCGCGCAATTATAATAAGAAACGTTGGGCCTGGCTACACGAATATTTCCGTAATGGGCGCGTACGTAACTATATTTGCGGGCGAGCTGCTTGGAAACACCGAGATTTTTGAGTACGGTAAAAAGAGACTTCAGACACTCCATGAATACAATATTTCAACCGGAAACTTCAGAGAGTTTAACAGCCCCACCTATACCTTCGTATGTATAGAGGAGCTTAGCCGTATCCTTCAGGACGTAAAGGACGAGGAATGTCTCCGTCTTGCTTCCGAGCTTAACGACCTTGCGTGGAAAACGATAGCACTCCATTACCACCCCACCACGGGACAGCTTGCGGGACCGCACGACAGAGCGTACGGTGCGCTTGTAGGCGAGGGAATGAGATTTGAAATTGAAAGAGCGCTTAACTACAAGATAGATATAACGAATAAGGAGAACTTAAGAAAATCTCCTCCGAGCGGAAATCTTTTCTCTCAGAACTCAAACTGCCCCGAAAAATACGTTCCGTACTTCACCGGAATTGAGGGCGAAAGAGTTCACGATGACACCTTTGCTCCCGGCAGACAGGCGTATACGTATATGAATAAAGCGTACACCCTCGGCTCTCTCCACAGAGAGATGGCTTGGAATCAGCACCGTAACGTTCTCGGTTACTTCGGTACCGTTAAAAAACCGGTAGCGGTAACCATACGCTCACAGAAAAACAACTGGGACTACTGCGGCTCGTTTATGGCAACAGTGCAGGATAAGGGAAGAGCGCTTACCACCACGAACTTTACCTATGACGGCTTTGATACCCACTGCTGTCTTGATGCTATAAAGGACAATACCGTAAAGGCTAAGGATATGAGGGTTCGTTACGTATTCGAGGGCGCGATCGGAGATCTTGACGCAGTTCAGGACGGAAACACCTTTGTTATCACGCATAAGGAGAGCGGAGTTAAGGTAAAGATAGTTTACTCCTACGCGAAATTCGGCAAATACGACGTTAAATTCGAGCTTGTAAAAACTGATAAATTTATTTCGGCGGACGCGGTTCTGTATAGCGGTGAGGAAACCGAAATAAAGCTTACCGAGCTTCTGAAGGCAGGGGTTGTAAGCTCTATCGAGATGGTCGAAAACGAGCTTTCTGGCATCGAGACGGTAACGGTTCTTGACGGAGATATGATGGTTTCCACCTTCGGTAACCTTAAGGTTTGTTTGTCAGAAAACGTTGGTCCGTTCAGAAAACAGCATGATACCCTTTACCTTGAAAGAGACGGAGTGGAATATAAGCCTGCCTTCTAAGCGCGGTTTTGTAGAAATTTTGGTGATTAATTGTAGGGGCGACCATTGGTCGTCCGCAGGAATACACCGAACGTCGCTAACGCCGGGATTGCCCTCCCGAAAAATAAATCCTTTCCCTAAAAACGGGAGGCGAAACGCCTCCCCTACAAATAACCCGGAAAAACCACCGCACGGGAGGGTGTTATTCTCCCGTGAAAATAATAGAAAAACGGAGAAGAACTATGCTTTATTTTAAAAACGAACTTGAAAAAGAGCTTTTCGAGTCGGCAGTGCCGAAAACACTTGCAAAATACGATCCCGAAAGAAGAATGGTTAAAACAAGAAGGGGCGCTAACGGATATCATAGCCGTCTCGTAAACTGCGACGTTCACGAGTACCGTGAGTCGTTCGAGCTTGCTTATATGCTGCTTAACCGCGATGCCGAGGGCGACAGAGCTATCGCATACGACCTTCTTTACAGAATAATTCCGAAGCAGGATATAAACCCCGAAAGTAAGACCTACGGTATCTGGGCGTACTTTCTTGAAGAGGACCTTGAGCAGATGAATCCCCCGGACTGGAATATGGCGGATTTCAATACGAAGAACCTTATCAACATTCTTAACGAGCACGCGGATAAGCTTACAGATGACCTTAAAATGCGCGTAAAGGACGCGATAATCCACGGCTGCCGTTCAATTATCAGAAGAAATATGGGACCGCACTATACCAACATCTCGGTAATGGGCGCGTACGATACCATAGTTGCGGGTGAGCTGCTCGGTATTTCCGACATTTTTGAGTACGGTAAGCAGAGACTTAAAACACTTCACGAATATAATATGTCAAAAGGCAACTTCAGCGAGTTCAACAGCCCCACGTACACCTTTGTTTGTATTGAGGATTTTGCACGTATGGTAACCGATATAAAGGATGAGGAGTGTCTCCGTCTTGCTTCCGAGCTTAACGACCTTGCGTGGAAAACGATAGCGCTCCACTATCACCCCACAACGGGACAGCTTGCAGGACCGCATGACAGAGCCTATGGAGCGCTTATAAACGACAGAACGAGATTCCTTATAGCAAGAGCGCTTGATCATAAGATAACCCTCGTTTCTCCCGAAAAAATGAGAACGGTAGGTATGCACGCAAACGATTTTTCACGTAACGTAACCTGCCCCGAAAAGTACGTTCCGTATTTTACCGGAATTGAGGGAGAGCGAGTTCACGACGATACCTTTGCGGCAGGCAGACAGGCATACACCTATATGAATAAGGCGTACACCCTCGGCTCTCTTCGAAAGGAAATGGCGTGGAACCAGCACCGTAACGTTCTCGGATATTTCGGAACAGTCGAAAGACCGGTTTCGGTAACCATACGCTCTCAGCATAACTTCTGGGACTACTGCGCATCATTCATGTCCACTGTTCAGGATAAGGGAAGAGCGCTTACTACCACCACCTTTACCTCCACGGGCTGCGACACGCACTGCAACCTTGATAAGATAAAGGATAGCACAATAAAGGCTAAGGATATGCGTGTTCGCTACGTTTTCGAAGGAGCGGTCGGAGACCTTGACGCGGTTCAGGACAGAAACACATTTATCATTACCCATAAAGAGAGCGGTGTTAAGGTAAAAATAGTATATCCCCACGTTAAATTCGGTAAGTACGACGTTAAATTCGAGCTTGTAAAACAAAATAATATTATTTCGGCAGACGCGGTTCTTTACAGCGGCGAGGAAACCGACATTAAGCTTAACGAGCTTCTGAAAGCGGGCGTTGTAAGCTCTATCGAAATGACCGACGGAGAGCTTTCGGGCATTGAGACTGTAACAGAGCTTCGGGATGACAAAATGGTTTCCACCTTTGGAAATCTTAAGGTTTCCATTACCGAAAACGTCCTTCCTTACGATGGAAAGCACCTTGATACCCTTTATCTTGAAAGAGACGGGGTAGAATATAAGCCGGCATTTTAATAAAAAAAGACAGCGAACTTTTTGTTCGCTGTCTTTTTTGTAGGGCGGGGGCTTGCTCCCGCCGGTTTTAATATTATCTTACTCCGCGTATTTTCTGAAGTTATTTATCATATCGGTGAGCGACTTTACGTCATCGGCGTCATAGGCACCCTCAAAGCTGAATGTACCGTCATAGCCCATTTCCTTAAGCGCGGTTATACATTCCTTTACAAAGTCGGCTTCCTCGGAAGTGGGGACGGCTCTCTTTATGTAACCCGCAATGTGGAAGTGGATAAGATAGTCCTTGTATTTCTTGACGTCGGAAATATCCTCTCCGTTTTCGTGCATGTGATAAAAGTCGGCAAGCATAAGGAAGTTGTCGCGATTTACGTTCTTAACGTAGTAATATACGTCTTCGAGTGTGTTAACGATGTTACATTCGGCGCGGCGAAGTCCTTCGACCGCTACTCTCTGACCGTATTTTTTAGCTGTATCGGAAAAAATGCGTCCAACCTCAAAAAGCTGCTCCCATGCCTTTTCCATGGGAAATCCGTCAGGTACGTGCTTTGCGCCGCTTGATCCGAAAACGAGCAATTTTATACCAAGCTCGGAGAGTTTGCCAAAGCATTTCTCGGCGTATTCTTTTACAGTATCATAGTTTACATCGGGGCCTGTAAGACGAATGTTTTTCGGGACAAGGCAGATGGCTGAATAAGGAACGATTTCGCCTTTTTTAATTCTTTCCTTAAGAGACGCAAATGCATTTTCCGACATGTTGTAAATCTCGGTGGCATTAAGCTCTGAATAATCCACACCGTATTTTCTTACGTCATTCATTCCGCATATTGAAAATTTCATGTATAACTCCTCCGCTTATCGGTTGTTTTTTATGTAGAAGATCGCTTTTATCAAATAAAAGCATCTTAAGTAAAGTATATCACAAAGAAAAAACAATGTCAACCGAAATACAAAATTTCCGTAAACTTTTCGAAAAAGGGGTTGCGTGGAAGGATAAAAAAAGGTATAATGTTTTTACATTAGTATTTTAATCGGGAGGTAAGTACATATGCAGAATTTTGTAATAACGATAGGAAGAAACTGCGGAAGCGGTGGCTCTGAAATTGCAAAAATGCTCTCGGAAAAGCTTAACGTAGAGGTTTACGATAAAAACCTTTTAAAGCTTGTTTCGGATAACAGCGGTATAAACGAGGAGCTTTTCGAGCTTGCAGACGAGCATCTTAAAAACTCTCTTTTATTCCGCGTGTCAAGAGGAGCGTATGACGGAAACCCAATACTTCCCGAAAGCGGTAACTACACCGCCGATAAAAACCTTTTCGATTATCAGGCGAAGGTTATAAAGGGACTTGCCGACAGCTCGTCGTGTATTATTATAGGCAGATGCGCGGACTGGGTTCTGCGCGACAGATATAACGTGCTTCGTGTCTTTATCGGAGCGGACAAGGAAAGCTGCGCGGAGCTTGAAAGTAAGCGTAAGAGAATACCGCTCAGCGAGGCGAAGATAAGGGTTGCCGAAAAGGATCGCCGCCGCGGTGAGTATTACAGATTTTATACCGGACAGCAGTGGTCTGATCCGAGACAGTACGATATATGTCTTAACACCGACGCGTATACGCGCGAGCAGTGCGTGGATATAATAATTTCCGCATTGAAGATAAAGCTTGGGGAATAGCGGCAGCGTCTTTGTTGTAAATGGCGCGGTAACGCAGATGCGTGCAACAGGTGCCGCTAAGCGCGGGCTTTGTAGGAATGTTAATTTTGTTTGTAGGGCGGGGGCTTGCTCCCGCCTTTTATTTTATAAATAATAGGAGTAAACACGTAGGGAGATTTAATATTCGTCCCCGATTTTTGAAATGTTTTAAACGCTTACTTACAGATAAACAAAAAAGTGGCGGGAGCAAGCCCCCGCCCTACGGACGTTGATATAAACTTTTCTGAAAAGGCTATCCTTAGCGACGTTCGCTTTGTAGACATTCACATCGCCGTCGCCATATGCCACCGGCGGCTCTCCGGCGAGTGCTACCCGCTATACGTCCATTATGACCGGAAGTATCATCGGTTTTCTTCCCGTCTTACCCGCAAGGAAACGCGTCATTGCATCCTTTATGCGGTTTTTAACCTCAACCCAGTCGTGGTTATTAGCGTCAAGACAGTCGTTAAGAGTATCCATAGCGATAAGTCTCGCCTGCTCCATAAGTCCCTCTGCCTCGCGTACGTAGACGAAGCCTCTCGAAACCAATTCGGGGCCGGAAACGATATACCCGTCCCTGCTGTCAACCGTCGCAACCACCATTATAAGACCGTCCTCGGCGAGCAGCTTTCTGTCGCGAAGAACGATGTTTCCGACGTCTCCGACTCCGTATCCGTCAACAAGCACCTTGCCCGACGGAACAGTGCCGCTCCATTTCGCTCCGTTTTCGGTTATTTCAAGAATGTGTCCTATGCCGGGGGAGACGAAAATGTGGCTCGGCGGCATACCCATATCCTCTGCAAGAGACTTGTGGCACATAAGATGCTTATATTCTCCGTGTACGGGCATAAAGAAATCGGGCTTTGTGAGAGCGTGCATAAGCTTGATTTCCTCGCGGCAGGCATGTCCCGAAACGTGAACCTCTACAAGAGTATCGTAAAGGACGGTAACGCTCTTTTTGAACATCTCGTTTACTATTTTGTCTATGAATTTTTCGTTTCCGGGGATAGCGTGTGCCGAAATTATAACGAGGTCCTTCGCCGAAAGCTCTACCTTGTCGTGTGCCGACATAGCCATACGGTACAGCGCTGACATAGGCTCTCCTTGGCTTCCCGTGGTAACGAGGGTGAGATTTTCCGGCTTTACCCTCCGTATTTCGCTCATATCAATAAGAACGCCGTTTGGTACGTTCATATATCCGAGGCGTATTGCCGCGCTTACTATGTTCTGCATAGAGCGTCCGGTTATTGCCACCTTGCGATTCATTCTCGCGCTTATATCGATTATCTGCTGAACTCTGTGAACGTTTGACGAGAAGGTTGCTATGATTATTCGCTTGTCGGTGTTTTTTGCAAATATATCTTCAAGTGAGCGTCCGACGTTCTTTTCCGAGGGGGTGTAGCCCGGTCTTTCGACGTTGGTCGATTCGCAAAGCAGAAGTCTTACCCCTTCCTTTCCTATTTCTCCGATACGGGCGATATCCATTACCTCTCCCTCGATAGGGGTGAGGTCAAGCTTGAAGTCTCCCGTGTGGAAAACGGTGCCCTGCGGTGTGTAAACCGCAATAGCGCAGGCGTCTGCTATTGAATGGTTAACGTGGATAAACTCAACGGTGAAAATACCGAGTCGGATTTTATCTCCCGGCTCAACGCAGTAAAGCTGAGGTTGGGTTTCGAAGCGATGCTCCATTAATTTGTTTTCAACTATTCCGAGGGTGAGACGGGTGCCGTATACAGGGGGAGAAATGCTTTTAAGCACGTAGGGGAGGGCTCCGATATGGTCCTCGTGTCCGTGGGTAAGCACGATTCCCTTTACTCTGTCCGCGTTTTCGGTAAGGTAGGTGATGTCGGGGATTACAAGGTCAACACCGAGCATCTCGTCGTCGGGAAAACCAAGTCCGCAGTCGATGATCACAATGTCGTCGCCGTATTCTATCGCGGTCATGTTTTTTCCGATTTCGTCAATTCCGCCAAGTGAAAATACACGTAACGGAAGAAGCTTTGTTTTTTCTTTTTTTGCCATTAAATACTCCAATTCCGCCGCTTTTGAGCTTAAGCTCTTTTCGGCTACACAAAAATAAAATAAGTAAAGAAACGGGTAAGGCAAAATGCCCTATCCGACGGAAAATGTTACTTCATAAAGGCTTTAAGCTTTTTCGGCACACTTTTTAAAACGCGACAAAAAAGGTCTCAAAGCGGTTTATGAAATTATTATGTAGCTTTTTTCAGGTTTAAGCCGTAAAATTACAAAGCGGGTTAATTTTTGTAATAAATGACGGCTTAAATCTGAAGGTTACCGCTTGCCTTTCGTATCCCACAGATCGAACGCTTTCTCGCGGCAAAAACAACGTACAAGTAACACTTAACACATTATATCACCTTTTTGTGAATTTAATTCACGAGAAATGATTAATAAAAAATAAACATTTTTTGGCAGTGCGGTATTCAAAATAAAAAAACGGTAAATTGAGTTTTTTTAATAAAAAAGCCTTGACATTTACCGCTTTATGTGTAATAATGGGCTTAGCGTTATTTACATATATAATATATGCGGAGGTTTTTATGAAAAAAATCAGAGTAACGGTATGGAACGAATACCGCCACGAGGTAAAGGAAGAGAAAATTAAGGAGCTGTACCCCACGGGTATCCACGGAGCTATAAAGGATATTCTTCTTGAATGTGATGATATTGAAGTAAGAACGGCAACTCTTGACGAGCCCGAAAACGGTCTTACCGACGAGGTGCTCAACAACACCGACGTCCTTATCTGGTGGGGACACATGGCTCACGGAGAGGTTCTTGATTCCGTTGTCGAAAAGGTAAAGAACAGAGTTTTAAGAGAGGGAATGGGCTTTGTTCCGATTCACTCCGGACACCATTCTAAGGTATTCAAGGCTATTCTCGGAACGACGGGCGACCTCGTTTGGTCGTCTAACCAGAAGGAGCTTGTATGGAATCTTATGCCTCAGCATCCTATCGCGGAGGGGATTCCCACCTGCTTTGAGCTTTTCGAGGAGATGTACGGAGAGCCTTTCTACATACCCACTCCCGACGAGCTTGTTTTCACCTCCTGGTTTGAGCAGGGCAACATATTCCGCAGCGGCTGTTGCTATTACAAGGGACTTGCAAAGGTGTTCTACTTCCAGCCCGGACACGAGGAATGCGGAAGCTTCTATAACAAGTACGTTCGCCGCATAATTCAGAATGCGGTTCACTGGGCAGCGCCTACTCTTAACGGAATAAAGAACGAGGGCTGCCGCCGTCAGATGAAGTCGGTATTTGAAGAGCTTGCCGACGCGGAGAAATAAGATACGAAAACAAACTGATATCAGGCTTAAAAAATCAAATTACGGCGGCGACACACCGCCGTAATTTTCTAAAGTAAAAATAAACGCTGAAAACTTATAACAGGAGGTCTTTTTTATGTTAAAGCTTAAGGATTTTCATAAGTCGCTTGACGTACTCCACTATAACTGCGAGGAGCCGAGAGCATACTTTGTTCCTTTCCCCGACAAAAAGAGCGTCGAAAGCGAAAGACGAGAGGATTCCGTATATTTTAAAACACTTTGCGGAACCTGGGATTTTAAATGGTACCCTTCCGTTTATTCGATAGAAGGAACCGAGGTTCCGGTATTTCCGTCAGAGGGGTACGACAGTCTTGACGTTCCTATGAGCTGGCAGGTCGCTCTCGGACGCGGATACGACGTTCCGAATTACACAAACGTAAGATACCCCTACCCCGTTGATCCGCCGCACGTCCCCGACGAAAACCCCTGCGGTCTTTACAGACGCGATTTTACAGTTACCGAAAAGCAGATAGCGGATAAAGACGTTTTTATCAACTTTGAGGGCGTTGACAGCTGCTTCTACCTTTACGTAAACGATAAGTTCGTTGCATATAGCCAGGTCAGTCATATGACCAGCGAGATAAACGTAACCAAGTACGTAAAGCCCGGAAAAAATACGCTCAAGGTTCTTGTGTTCAAGTGGTGCGACGGCTCCTATCTTGAAGACCAGGATATGTGGAGAATGAGCGGTATCTTCCGCGAGGTTTACCTCCTTTTCAGAGACAAAAACCGAATTGTTGATATTTTTGCAAGGCCTACCGTTTCCGACGGCTTTAAGGACGGTATGCTTAAAGTTGAACTTACCCTTAGCGGTAAAACCGACGTGCGCCTTACCCTTGTCTCTCCCGACGGAAAGGTTCTTTCCGAAAAGACGACGGACGGCGCGGACGTATCGTTTGACGTTAAGAACGTAATGCTTTGGAACGACGAAACCCCCATTCTTTATAACCTTTATCTTGAGTCGGGAAGCGAATGTATAAGACTTCCGATAGGCTTTAATAGGGTGGAGATTATAGACCGGGTAATTTACATAAACGGCAAGAAGGTAAAGGCAAAGGGCGTAAACAGACACGACAGCCATCCTCTGCTCGGACACGCTACTCCTTACGAGCACATAGTAGAGGACCTTATGATCATGAAGCGTCATAACGTTAATACGATAAGGACCTCGCACTATCCGAACGATCCGAGATTCCTTGAGCTTTGCGATAAATACGGATTTTACGTAGTGGACGAAGCCGATATTGAAACACACGGCTTTGCAACCGTCGGTAACTGGGGAAGGCTCACAGAAAGCCCCGAGTGGACGGAAAGCTATCTTGACAGAGCAAAGCGCATGCTTGAAAGGGATAAGAACCACGTATGCGTATTTATGTGGAGTGTTGGAAACGAGTCCTGCGGAGGACTTAACCATAGACTTATGAGTGAGTTCTATAAAAGACGCGATCCCGCGCGTCTCGTTCACGCCGAGGATGAATCCCGTTTTGAGCGCGCGATGGAAGACGAGATAGCAAGGGGCAAGACACCCGCTCATCAGCCGGACTATTATGCCGGGTACACAGACGTTGACAGCAGAATGTACCCCACGGTAAAAGAGATACAGACGCAGTATCTTGATAAGAACCGTAAAAATCCTCTGTTCCTCTGTGAATACTGCCACGCGATGGGTAACGGCCCCGGAGATCTTCGCGCGTACTGGGAGCTTATTTATAAAAACGATTGCTTCTTCGGCGGCTGTATATGGGAGTTTACCGACCATTCGGTAGCGATTAAGCAGCCCGACGGAAGCTACCGATATACCTACGGCGGCGATTTCGGAGACACCCCGAACGACGCAAACTTCTGCGTCGACGGTCTTGTTTATCCCGACAGAAGAGTCCATACCGGACTTCTTGAGGCAAAGCAGGTTTACGCTCAGGCGTATGCCGAGGCTATCGACCTTGCCGCCGGCGAATTTAAGATTCACAGTCTCCGTAATTTCACCGCGCTTGACGACGTTGATCTTGTCTGGAGCGTAGAACAGAACGGAAAAACGGTTCAGAACGGCGTAATCACCGCCATAGGTACCGCTCCGAGAGAAACGACCTCCGTTATCATTCCTTATGACCTTGAAGGTCTTTGCGGAAACGTTTACGTAAATATCTCCTTCCGATTAAACGTTCCTTCGGATTGGTCGGAGGCAGGCAGTGAGATATGCTTTAATCAGTACGCTCTCCCCGTCGCAAAGGCAAAGAAGGCGGCGTGTGTCGAAACGTATAGCGTTGTGTTGGAACAGGACGACCTTGAAATAATCGCTTCTGCGGGCGAAACGGCGTATACCGTATCCAAGATAAACGGTCTTATCACGCAGATAACCGATAACGGAAAGAAGATGCTTTCCGCACCCGTAATGCCGAACGTCTGGCGAGCCCCTACCGATAATGACAGAAACATAAAAAACAGCTGGATAGGCGCAGGCTATAACAGCGCGGGGGTTAAATGTTACGGCGTTACCGCTAAAAAGGTCGGGAATAAAGTAAAGATAGTTTCCGATATTTCGCTCGGCGCAAAGATATTTATGCCCATACTTAAAGCAAAAATTACGTATACGGTAGACGGTAGCGGCACGCTTACGGTTTCGAGCGACGTCGAAGTAAGGGAAGGCTCGGTTTTCCTTCCGAAATTCGGATTTGATTTTACCTGTGCTCCGAATATGGAGGATTACAGCTACTTCGGATACGGCCCGATGGAGAGCTACTCCGATAAGCGTCTTGCGGCACGTATGGGGCTCTTTAAGGGTAAGGTCATTGACAGCATAGAGCATTACGTTTATCCCCAGGAGAACAGCTCTCATTATAATACTCTTACGGCAACCGTCAAGAGCATAGCGGGACACGGACTGACCTTTGAAAACGACGAAAGCTTCGAGTTCAGAGTAAGTCATTACAGTACGAAACAGCTTACAGAGGCTATGCACGATTACGAGCTTAAGCCGTCGGAGGAAACGTTTGTTTCTATCGACTATAAGCAGTCGGGTATCGGCTCCAACTCCTGCGGACCGGAGCTTGCCGAGGAATACAGACTGAGCGAAAAGAAGTTCAGCTTTAACTTTACCGTAAAGCCAACGAGATAACCTGTATACAATATAACAAGGAGCAGCACCCTTTGGTGTTGCTCCTCTTTTAATATTCTCCGCTAAGAATAACACGCATGCGTAGGCGTGGCTTATGGTTTACCCTATAACGGTACCTGCATCTGTTTCCGTAGAGACGCTTGTTGACGGTGTGTTAACGGGTAGGTCCGAAACGGTACCGCCCTCTTTCTTTGCTGAAAAAACTGCCTTAGCAGGCTCGGTCTCTCTCGCTTCGGCAGAGGCGTGTATTTCACCGCTTATCGCTGTGGTACCCCTGACCGAGGATACGAAAACGTCGCTGACGGTAGATGCAACCGCAGCGTGAGCGGGTTCTTCGCTAAGCCCAAAGCTTACCGATATTGCTGAGTTGACCTTTTGCATCGTGTAAAAATCAAGTCTGCCTATCCGCTCGCGAAGTCTCTTTTTGTCTATCGTCCGCACCTGCTCAAGTAAAATTACCGAATCTCTCGCAAGCCCGGGGGCTGTATCGGAATCTCCCGAAACGTCTATATGCGTGGGAAGCTTTGCTTTTCCCGTTTTGCTCGTTATCGCGGCGGCTATGACCGTAGGGCTGTATCTGTTTCCGACATCGTTCTGTACGATCAGTACGGGACGAAGCCCGCCTTGCTCGGAGCCGATAACAGGACTTAAATCGGCATAGAATATATCTCCCCGCTTAACAATCATTTTAAATATCATCCTTTCATTTGTTCTTACGCTTACAGCTCCGCAAAAACGTTTTGCTTAGCTACGAAGACAGCGATTTTATTTCTGTTTTTATTTTTACCTTAAAGCGCGCCGTTTTAAACACGGTATTAAAAACATCTTGCCTGAAATTTTCGACAAATTTATCCACCTACTTTTATTTTATGCTGAAATATGAAAAAAGGAACGGGTATGCGTTTCTTTACAGCGACTTACTTAAACGTCTTCGCTTTTTTCTGAAAAAACTATTTACAACAAAGGGAAAATATGATATAATATTAGCTGTAAAAACAAAATAAAAAGGAAAACTGTTTGAAGAGGTTAACTTATGAAGTGTCCATCATGCGGAAGTAACGATTTTAAGGTTCTTGATTCCCGACCGACCGATGGGAAAACTATTCGCCGCCGCCGTGAATGTCAGAACTGTCAGAAAAGATTCACCACCTACGAAATTATTGAAGCGGTGCCGCTTTCCGTCGTAAAGAAAAACGGAACGCTTGAGATATTTGATCCCAATAAAATTATCGCAGGAGTGCGCCGTGCTTGTTATAAGCGCCCCGTTACGGACGAGCAGATCCAAGAGCTTGTTTCCGATATAGAAAACGAACTTGCCAACAATTTAAAGGAGAACATTACCACGGAGGAAATAGGAAACATGGTAATGGATAAGCTTCGTGAGATAGACGAGGTATCGTACGTTCGTTTTGCGTCGGTTTACCGTGAGTTTAAGGACGTGGAAACCTTTATGAACGCGCTTCGCGGACTTCGCGGAAAAAAGCCGAGGAAAAAATAAAAGCAGCCCTTTCCGCTAAAAAGACGATTATCTCCAAAAGAGCCTGAGCTTTTGGATTTGTTTCAAAACGGAAGGGATTTTTGTGCAAAACTTATCGCAAAACACCGACTGAAAATAAAAAATAAAAATTTTTGACAAACCTCTTGACAAACGAAAAAGTTTGTGATATAATAATAGCCGTTAGTCAATAACACATCCGCTGGTGTGGCTCAATGGCAGAGCAGCTGATTTGTAATCAGCAGGTTGTTGGTTCGACTCCGATCACCAGCTCCAAGCCCGACACCGAGCGGGCTGAATATGGGAGAATTCCCGAGAGGCCAAAGGGGACAGACTGTAAATCTGCTGGCATTGCCTTCGGTGGTTCGAATCCACCTTCTCCCACCAGAAAAAACCTCATCCGAAAAGGATGAGGTTTTTTTAGTTATGATTGCCTTTCGGCAAGTTATAAGTTTAGAGATGCCTTGCATCGTTATAATTGGCTTTGCCAAGTTGAAGGTAGAATGGCAATCATATCATAACTTTTGCGAGAGCAAAATCATAACGGCGAACGAAGTGAGCTCCATAACTCTAAATAAAAACGGTTCAACTTTCGTTAAGTATGCTTCATCGTTTTGAACGGAAAAAACATCATCTCGCCGCAAAGCGACGGTATCATTGGTTGACAAAGGGGCGGGTTTGTGATATAATGAATTTGCCGGTTTGTTTTTAAATTCAGATATATTTTACCATATGATATGGTCATTAAGAAAATGAATATTTTATAAGATCAAAATCGGTGTATCTTTACAAAATGGAGTCAAAAACATGGGAGAAACGGTCAGGTTTGCCGTAATAGGGGATTGCCATTATTCGGGCAGAGGTAATTATTCAACGCGCGATTGCTTCGGAGCAAAAGAAAAGCTAAGAGAGATAATAGACGGGTTAAATTGTAGGGAGCTTGATTTCGTTTTTTGTCTCGGTGATCTCGGAGACGGGCACGATGACTTTGAAGTACCCGAAATTATGGAGGTGCTTGGCGAGAGCCGACACCCTGTTAAAATCGCAATCGGAAATCACGATCTTTGCCGTCGCGGAGACGTCGAACACGCCGAGCTTATAGGTATTCCGGACTGTAATTATGATTTTTCAGTGGGGGCGTGTAGGTTTATCGTTCTTGATCCATTTGAAAAAAGCAGGTATTCAAGAAACGCGGAGGATAAGGATTTTTACTGGAATTGGCGCAGGGAAAACGCGCATGTTCCGGTTCAGGAATGGCCCGGTCTTTTCAGGGAAAGTACGTGGGCGTGGTTAAAGAGTGTTTTGGACGCATCAGAGCATAGCGCTGAAGAGGTCGTTGTTTTTTGCCACGTTCCCGCTCTCGAGCTTGCCTGTTTAAGGCTTCCGGGAGAAGCTGAACCTCCGGCAAGACTAGTGGAATACGAGAAAATGCTCTCTCTTCTGGATAACTATAAAAACGTGCGAGCGTATATTGCCGGGCATTATCATCCGGGCGGACTTGCTGTGCGAAACGGAGTGGTTCACAAAACGGTAAGGTCGGTATGCGATTTTAAGGAGCCGACTGCCTCTCTTTTTACGCTTTCCGGTGAACGGACAAGAATTGACGGAATAGGCGCTGAAACCAATTTCATTTTAGATCTGTAAAAACGTATTTTTAGAAAATATTTATATTTCAGTGTTTTTTCTTGTTTGACGTAACGCTATAACAAATATTGTAATGTAAGAGGACAGAAGGATGATAGACTTTAAAATAATTGAGAAGAATTACGGCGAGCATAACCGTAAAAGAGTAGAGGACGGATATTTTCTCGGAAGCATCTGCGGAATATGGGGCAGAGATGAAAAGCTTTGGGGCAGTACAGAGGGCTTTTCAAGGCTTGACAGGAGTGAAAAAATTACGGAAAAGTCAATTTTCCGCCTCGCGTCTATGACAAAGCCTATCACGGGTGTTGCTTTTATGCAGCTTTTTGAAAAAGGACTTGTGGATCTCGATACACCGATAAGTGAGTTTATCCCGGAGTTTAAGGAGATGCGGGTAGCTGTAAAGGTGGAGGACGATAAGATTACCGAGACCGAGAAGGCGGAGCGTCAGATAACACCGAGAATGATTCTTTCCCATTCAAGCGGCCTTGGAAGCGGTAATACCGGAATAATACAGTCAAGATATATAAAAAAACAGCCGACACTTGCCGAAACGGCGGTTAAATATGCGGACAGCGTTCTTGAATTTCAGCCGGGAACAAAGCAGGCATATAGCGCGACTTGGGCATTTGACGTCCTTGCGAGAGTT
>JAZRDX010000187.1:0-4459 GCA_045660565.1 Eubacteriales bacterium | reverse complement strand
CTGCTTCAACCGCTCTCTTCATTTCGGTCTGGCAGTTCTGCATACCGCCCTTTACACCGTGCATTTCGCAAGGTGCGTATGCGATGATGATGGAAGGACCGTTGTATGCCTCAGCCTCGGTAAGAGCCTTGAGGAGCTGGTTCTGGTCAGCACCCATAGCAACCTGTGCTACGTATACGTAACCGTAGGACATTGCGATTTCAGCAAGGTTCTTCTTGCCTATTGCCTTACCCGCAGCAGCGAACTGAGCAACCTGACCTATCTGAGAAGCCTTGGATGCCTGTCCACCGGTGTTGGAGTAAACCTCGGTATCGAATACCATGATGTTAACGTCTTCGCCGGAAGCAAGAACGTGGTCAAGTCCACCGAATCCGATGTCGTATGCCCATCCGTCTCCACCGAAGATCCATACGGACTTCTTGGAGAGGTAATCCTTTTCAGCGAGAACCGCGGGAGCGATCGGGCAACCTGCCGCTGCTGCTTTTTCAAGCTCAGCGATAAGTGCTACGGTAGCGTCTGCGTTTGCCTTGCCGTCGTTTGCGGTGTCAAGGTATGCCTTAGCAGCTGCCTTGAACTCGTCGGAAGCCTTGTCGGACTCTGCCATCTCGGTTACCTTAGCGATAAGCTTTTCGCGGATAGCCTTCTGTCCGAGAGCCATACCGAGACCGTGCTCAGCGTTGTCCTCGAAGAGGGAGTTAGCCCATGCGGGACCTCTGCCGCTTTCACGGTTAACGGTGTAAGGAGTTGCGGGAGCGGAGCCACCCCAAATGGAGGAGCATCCGGTTGCGTTGGAGATATACATTCTCTCACCGAAGAGCTGGGTGATAAGACGTGCGTAAGAGGTCTCGGCACATCCTGCGCAGGAGCCGGAGAACTCGAGAAGCGGCTGCTTGAACTGGCTTCCCTTTACGGTGTTAGCGTTTACGATTTCCTTCTTCTCGGAAACGTTTGCTACCATGTAATCGAATACCTCCTGCTGATCAGCCTGAGTGTGCTGAGGAACCATCGCGATAGCGTAGTTCTTAGCTGCCTCTGCCTGAAGCTCCTTAACCTTAGCCTTGTCGCCTGCAGCGGTTGCTTCCGCGATAGCCGCGGCAACCTTCTTGTCTGCACCTGCGTTAACGGCACAAGCCTTTACGCAGAGCGTACAACCCATACAGTCAAGGGGAGAAATTGCCATAGAGAACTTGTAGTTGGTCTTTATAACCGGCTTTGCTGTGTACTTGGTCTGTGCCGGAGCCGCCGCTGCCTCTTCCTCGGTAAGAGCGAAGGGACGGATAGCTGCGTGAGGACATACGAAGGAACAGCTGTTACACTGGATACACTTGTCAGCGTACCATACCGGAACGGTAACGGCAACACCGCGCTTCTCGTAAGCTGCGGATCCCTGAGGATAGGTACCGTCAACGTACTTCTCGAAGGCGGAAACGGGGAGCTTGTCTCCGTTCATAGCGCCAACGGGAGTTACAACCTTGTTAACGAAGTCGATAAGATCAACGCGCTTGCCGGTTGCGAGAGCCTTGTCCTCTGCAACGGAGCAGTCCTTCCACTCTGCGGGAACGTCTACCTTAACGAATGCGTCTGCACCCGCGTCGATAGCGGCATAGTTGAGGTCAACCATAGCCTGTCCCTTCTTGATGTAGGACTTGTATGCCATCTTCTTCATGTACTCGATAGCCTCGTCCTTAGGAAGGATGTTAGCAAGAGCGAAGAATGCGGACTGAAGAATGGTGTTCTTAACCTTTGCGTTTCCGATCTTCTTTATAGCAAGGTCGGTAGCGTTGATGGTGTAGAAGTTTACGTTGTTGTTAGCAATGTAGTTCTTTACCTTGCCGGGAAGGTGCTTCGAAAGCTCCTCTACGCTCTCCCACTGGCAGTCAAGAAGGAAGGTTCCGCCGGGCTTTACGTCGTTAACCATATCGTACTTGTTAAGGTATGCCTGGTTATGACATGCAACGAAGTCTGCCTTGTTGATGTAGTAGGGGCTCTTTATCGGTGCGTCTCCGAAACGAAGGTGGGAAATGGTGATACCGCCCGTCTTCTTGGAGTCGTACTGGAAGTAAGCCTGAATATACTTGTCGGTGTGGTCTCCGATGATCTTGATGGAGTTCTTGTTAGCTCCAACAGTTCCGTCTCCGCCGAGTCCCCAGAACTTGCAGGAAATGGTTCCCTTAGCAGAGGTGTCCGGTACTGCCTTTTCATCAAGAGAGGTTCCGGTTACGTCGTCAACGATACCGATGGTGAAGCCGTTCTTCGGAGCATCGGCAGCGAGGTTCTCGTATACTGCGAATACAGAGGACGGAGGAGTATCCTTAGATCCAAGTCCGTAACGTCCGCCAACGATAGTCTTGCCGGTTACGCCGCGCATAGCGAGAGCGGTAACAACGTCGAGGTAGAGAGGCTCACCGAGAGAGCCGGGCTCTTTGGTTCTGTCGAGAACCGCGATCTTCTTAGCGGTTGCGGGAATTGCCTCAGCAAGCTTCTCCGCAGAGAAAGGTCTGTAAAGACGAACTTTAACGAGACCGACCTTTTCGCCGGTTGCGTTAAGGTAGTCGATAACCTCTTCGATAACGTCGCAGATAGAGCCCATCGCGATGATTACGCGGTCAGCATCGGGTGCGCCGTAGTAGTTGAAGAGCTTGTAGTTCGTACCGATCTTAGCGTTAACCTTGTCCATGTATTCTTCAACGATAGCGGGGACTGCATCATAGAACTTGTTGCAAGCCTCTCTGTGCTGGAAGAAGATGTCGCCGTTTTCAGCGGAGCCGCGGAGAACGGGGTGAGCAGGGTTAAGAGAGCGGTCGCGGAACGCCTTAACAGCGTCCATATCGGTAAGCTCCTTAAGGTCGTCGAAGTCCCAAACCTCGATCTTCTGTATCTCGTGAGAGGTACGGAAGCCGTCGAAGAAGTTAAGGAACGGTACACGGCTCTTGATGGTTGCAAGGTGAGCAACAGCGCCGAGGTCCATAACCTCCTGGGGGTTGGTCTCAGCAAGCATTGCGAAACCTGTCTGACGGCAAGCATAAACGTCGGAGTGGTCTCCGAAGATGTTAAGCGCGTGAGACGCTACGCAACGTGCGGATACGTGGAATACGCAGGGAAGAAGCTCACCGGCTATCTTATACATATTCGGGATCATAAGAAGAAGTCCCTGAGAAGCGGTGTAGGTGGTGGTAAGCGCACCTGCTGCAAGGCTTCCGTGAACGGTACCTGCTGCACCTGCCTCGGACTGCATTTCGGTTACCTGTACTTTGGTGCCGAAGATGTTAAGTGCGGGCTTTCCGAGAATGTTTTTGCCGGAAGCTGCCCACTGGTCAACATAGTCAGCCATAGGGCTGGAAGGGGTGATAGGATAGATTCCTGCAACCTCGGTAAACGCATAGCTTACGTGAGCGGCGGCGGTGTTTCCATCCATTGAAAGTTTGGTTCTTGCCATTTGAATTCCTCCTGATATAAGTTTTTCAAATTTGCTATATTTCAAATTCGGTAATATTATATCATAAATTCTTATAAAAGTAAAGAGTAAAACGCGCGTGCGCGATTATAAAATTGTAAACTTTTTTTGAAACCCGAATAATTATGGTTTTGCTGCCAAATAATACGGGTTTTACTCCTTTAAAATTTGGAAAATAAAAGAAAAAATTCTTTTAAATTACATATTTTCAAAATTTAAGCGGATAATAGAAATACCTGCACCGCCCGAGGGTTATAGCCGTGATGTGAAATCAGCAAAATCAAACAGGTTTTGTAAAGCATATGGAGAGTTTACGGGTTGTCGAGGCGACAACCCATACCGGTTTTGAGGAGCATTATAAACCCGCGGTTTGAAAAGCAACTTTGGGTGTTTTCAAAAGAAAAAATCTTAGCAAAAAAGAAAGAGCGTGTCCGTGGCTTACGCAGCCACAGCGCGGAAACTTTTTGAAAAAAGTTTCATCAAAAACTTTTGTGTACAGTCGGGAGACGCCCGTAAAGGAGTAAAATGATAACAATTCTTATAAGAACAGTCATCGTCTACGTCTTTCTTATTATCGCAATGAGAATGGGCGGAAAGCGTCAAATAGGTGAAATGCAGATCTCCGAGCTGGTTACTGCTCTTCTCCTCTCCGAGCTTGCAACCGTGCCGATAGGTAACGAGGACGTTCCCCTTACCTTCGCGGTGATACCGATACTTACCGTTATTTCGCTTGAAATTATCTCGGCGTTCGTCGTAACCAAAAGCCGCAGACTGCAAAAAATTTTTGACGGCAGTCCAAGCATGGTCATAAGCAAGGGTGTTCTTGATAAGGAAGAGCTTTCGAGACTAAGGCTCGGTGTTGAGGACCTGATATCCGAGGCGCGGCAGAAAGGAATTTCCGATATATCGGAGCTTCAGTACGCCATATTTGAAGATAACGGCATGCTTTCCGTTTTTGAAAAGGCAAAGTCCGGGCAGACTGAACGAGGGATAGCGCATACGGTA
>JAZRDX010000186.1:0-2905 GCA_045660565.1 Eubacteriales bacterium | reverse complement strand
CGGCTACGGCGCAGTTTACTACACCGTTGAAATGCTTAAGTACTTCGGCGACGACATAAAGGGCAAGACCTTCGCTATCTCCGGCTTCGGTAACGTTGCTTGGGGTACCGTACAGAAGGTAACCGAGCTCGGCGGTAAGGTAGTTACCATTTCCGGTCCCGACGGTTATATCTATGACGAGGACGGTATCAACACACCCGAGAAGATCAACTTTATGCTTGAGATGCGTGCATCCTGCCGCAACAGAGTTCAGGACTATGCTGACAAGTTCGGTGTTCCGTTCTTTGCAGGTCAGAAGCCCTGGGGCGTAAAGGCTGATATACTTATGCCCTGCGCAACTCAGAACGAGGTTCGCGAGGCTGATGCTGAAATGATAATCGCTAACGGCGTTAAGTACTACGTTGAGGTTTCCAACATGCCTACCACCAACGAGGCTGTTGCGATGCTTAAGAATGCGGGCGTTATAGTTGCTCCTTCTAAGGCTGTTAACGCGGGCGGTGTTGCAACCTCCGGTCTTGAAATGTCTCAGAACTCTATGCGTTACAGCTGGACGGCAGAAGAGGTTGACGCAAAGCTCAAGATGATAATGAAGAACATTTTCGACGCTTCCGTTGCAGCTGCTAACAAGTACGGAATGAAGGACGACCTTGTAGCGGGCGCAAACATTGCCGGCTTCCTTAAGGTTGCCGACGCTATGAAGGCTCAGGGCGTTTGCTAATTAAGAAAAGGACAGCTTTTCTGACAGGGACTTGATTTGTAATTTAAAATCGACGTTCAGTGTCAAATAAATTTAACCCGAATAAAAAGAAACCCGTAGCTTTACCTCTTTCGGTAAGGTTACGGGTTTTGGTTTTGTAATTTTTTCGCGCCTTGAAACGATGAATAAAATTAAACGTGTTTCGGACGCGGAGCGGCATCATATCATAGCCTACTTGGTCAGCTTCTCTTAAAAATTGCGTAGAAGAAACCGTCGGAAAGCGATTCGTACGGAAAGTTGGTTACCATATTAACAAGCTTAAATTCCGGATTCAGTGCTAAGAACGTACGGACGTTTTCCTCGTTCTCCGCAGGGTAGAGTGTGCAGGTTGAATACATAAGAAAACCGCCGTGCTTACAGTATTTGGAAGATGCCTGAAGTATTGAAAGCTGAAGCTTTGGAAGCTCGGCTATATCATCCTTCGTTTTGTGTCGTAAATCCGGTTTTTTGGCAATAGTGCCGAAGCCCGAGCAGGGAACGTCGCACAGAACCTTGTCAGCGACTTCTTCGAGAGAGCTGTCAAAAACGGAAGCGTCGGCGCATCTTGTTTCAATTATTGAAATTCCGAGGCGCTTCTTTCCGCTTTCAATAAGCGAAAGCTTGTTTTCGTGAACGTCGGAGCTGATTACCCTTCCTTTGTTTTTCATGTGAATTGACGTAAGGAAGCTTTTTCCACCGGGACAGGCACAGGTGTCAATGACCGTTTCGCCTTCCTTTGCGTCAAACGCCTTTATTGCCATAGCAGATGCGTCGTCCTGAATGAAAAAGTATCCGTCGTTATATCCGGGCAGAGATGCGACACTGCCGCCGCTTAAGGTTATTCCGTCCTCGGTGATTTCAGATGGGGAAGCGTTATAACCTGCCTCGTCAAGCATGTAAAGATACTTTTCTCTTGAAATTTTAAGGGTGTTGACGCGTATTGAAAGCCTTGACGGACGGTTCATTGACTGCATTATTTTCTCAGCGTTTTCTTCTCCGTATGCGTTTACCCAAATTTTTGCAAGGTATCTCGGATATCCGTAGGTTATTGAGAGATAGCCGCAAACGTCGCGATAGCGGTCAGGTGTGATAAGTGTAACGCTACCATCGGCGTCCTTTAACTTACGGGTGGCACCGCGAAGAACACCGTTAATGAATCCGACAGCTCCGCTGTTAACCGTTTCCTTTGCGAGCTTGACCGTTTCGTTTATGGCGGCGTGATCCGGGACTGAATTCATATATAAAAGCTGATAAAGTCCCATTCTTAAAAGGATTACAACATTTTGTTGTAGTGAATCGAGTGTTTTTTCGCAAAGTTTGGCTATTTGGTAATCAAGAGTGATTTTTCTTTCTATTACTCCGTAAAATAGCGCAGTGTAAAAGCCGCGGTCTTTTTCATCTACCGCGTGGGATTTTAAAACGGCATCGGCTTCAAGATTTGAATAGCGCCCGTTTTTTTCACATGATAAAAGTGATAAATATACTGTTTTTCTTATATTTTGCATTTTAAGCATTGATATTAGTTGAAATGTGTTGTTGATGTTTTTGTTTTGGTGTAACGAATGAAGTGCTTGTCTAACAAAAAACGCCCGATAAGAACCTTGTAGTTCGTATCGGGCATTTTGGTCGGAGCGACTGGATTCTGAACCTAAACGCACGGCAAGGTTTAACGGTGAGTTTTATTTGGCAAGTCCGTGCGTTGTCTTAGTAACACAGGTGTTACGTGGCTCGAATCTTGCATATCTAACAAAAAACGCCCAATAAGAACCTTGCGGTTCGTATCGGGCATTTTGGTCGGAGTGACTGGATTCGAACCAGCGGCCTCTTGGTCCCGAACCAAGCACTCTACCAAACTGAGCCACACCCCGAAATATTTACCGTTACATTTCTATGTAACGAAAGTATTATATCACAAAACTCTCTGTTTGTCAATACCTTTTTAAAAATAATAAAATTAAAAACTGTAATTTACACTTGACATTTCTTTTCTCCGATGTTATAATATATTTGCGCACCTCGCCAACGAAACGGCGGAGCAACGGCTTTCTGCGCGTTGACAGAGAAGACACTTTGGGCTTTTAGGTGAGACTTCTCACGACCACTCCTTTTTAGGGGTGGTTTTTCTTTTATGTTACTGTTATTTGCGGCGGGGGGCTCCCGCCGCACGGT
>JAZRDX010000185.1:0-4426 GCA_045660565.1 Eubacteriales bacterium | reverse complement strand
CTTTTGCCGCCGCTTTTGCCTTGGTTTTCGTTTTTAACCAATCGACACCGCCGAGCTTTGAAAGCTTAACGTTTCCGTCCTCCGAGCCTGCTCCGAGATATTTTGAAAGCATATCAAGCTGTGTACACGGCAGATAAAGGCTTCCGTCTCCCGCGTATTCGATTTTAACGTAATCTCCGGTAACACCGCCTATGGTCATAGTCGTAAGACCGACATACCGACCGACACCGTGGTTTTCGTGAACGACGTAGTCGCCGACACTAAGCTCCGCATAGGACGATACAGTTTCTCTTGCGCTTTTTTTGACCTTACTGCGCTTTTTTCTCGCGCTGATAAGCCGTCCCGAGGAGAAAACCGATGCGTACATTGAAAGACACACGTACCCGGAGGTCGGAAGCTCAAAGCCCGCAAGGTTAATTCCGCTTACAAAATTCGGTATGCTCTTTTTCGGCTCGTCATTTACAGTGGAAGCAATATTATGCTCAAGCAGAAGCTCGCACATTTTTTTTGAAATACTGTCGTTTTCCGTTAAAATGTTGATTTTATAACCAAGTGAAATAAAGTGTTCAAGATCCTCAAGAAGAAGCGTTACGTTTTCCTTATACGACACGTTCTGCTTACTTCTGATGTTATACATTCCCGCAAGTCTGCCGAACGCAGAGGTGAATGTATTACAGTAGACGGTCGCTACCGTAGATAAAAACGCATCGAGGTCCTCGCGGTAGCCGCCCCATCTGGCGTCCTTCCCGGCAACAGCGCCGCTCGAAATAAGTGCTTCAGCCGTTTCCTTACAGGTAAACTCATAGCTTTTCAGTCTTTCGTAAACCGCACTCAGCTCCTGAACGATTACAAGCGTATCTCCGTCAAAATAATCGGTAAAGCTTTCACATTCTTCGTAAATTACCGAGATATATTTATCGATAAAGGAAAGGTCGGTTCCCTCCTTTACCGCCTCGTATTCCTCCTTTAGCTCCTTTCTCGCGCTCTCGCTTTTGGTTTTCTTTATCTGCGTCTCGATAGCGTTAAGTACCGCTTCCCTTTCCGTTTCTCCGAGCACAATTTCTCTGCTGGGGGTAAGATAAACGCTTTCAGGCGTATCAACAGTTCTCTGCGAAAAAATATCAAAGGTGGCGAGACGGTCTATATCGTCTCCGAAAAATTCGACGCGGACCGGGTTTTCGTATTTCGGCGGAAAAATATCGCATATTCCTCCGCGAATCGCATACTGCCCCTCCGCTTCGACCATATCAACCCTAACGTATCCGAGAAGCGTAAGCTTTCTCGACAGCTCCTCGGGAGAAACCGTTGTATCCGGCTTTAAATGTATACTTAAATCGGCAAGTCTTTTTCTCGGCGTGGTGTACTGAAGCGCCGCGTCGGGTGTGGTTATAAATATATCCGCGCCGCCGAAAAGCGCTTTATCAAGCACAGAAAGTCTCTCATGCTCATAGGAGTGAGAGACACTGATTTTATTATAGTTAAAATCCCTATACGGATACACCGCTGCGGTAAGCTGACATTCCTCAAACGCCTTTGACGTCAGATACGCCGATGCCTCATCGGGAACGATAAGAAGGACCTTGCCTCCCTTTTTTGCCTTCCAGTCCTGCGCCGCGGCGAGGTAAAAGGCTGTTTTTGCACCGTCGGAAAGTCCCGTAAGCAGAATGGGGTAGGTTTTATCCCCCTTGCTCTGCGACAGTGCTTCCCTCATCAGCTCTTTATATTCTTTTTCGCTTTTTATCGGACCTATAATCCTGTTCATCATCTACTCCGTATTAACCGTTATACTTATTCATAGCCTCGTTAAATTTGCCCCCGACGATAAGCTCTGCCGCCGCCCCCGCTCTTTCAACCGCCGCCTTAAATGCGTCCGTTTCGTTTTCGGGAAGCTTTCCGAGAACCCAATCGGGCATCGAATACCCCTTGGGTGGCGTACCCACTCCAAGTCTTATTCTCTTAAACCCGTCGCTGCCGAGGTTAGCTATAATACTCTTAATACCGTTATGACCGCCGTCCGAGCCTTTTTCTCTTATTCTCACTCTGCCGGTATCAATATAAATATCGTCGTACACAACGAGAAGCTGCTTCATAGCATCAAGCTTATAAAAATTCAGCGCGTCCCTTACCGCCTCACCGGAAAGATTCATATACGTTTGCGGCTTTAAAAAGAGCGTCTTTTTTCCGCCGAAAACGGCTTCTCCGCAGAGCGACTTGAACTTAAATCTATCCATAACTATTCCGTATTTTTCAGAGATATGCTCCGCGCACATAAAGCCGGCGTTATGTCTCGTTTTAGCGTACTCGCTTCCCGGGTTTCCGAGAAAAGCTATTACAAATTCCGGCGCGCCAGTCGGCACTTTTTCCGCCTTTTCCTTTTCAAGTGATTTAAAGATGTCAAATATGTCTGCCATAACCTTCTCCGATATATCAGTTTTTTACGTTTTCGGTAAACTGCCTTAACCCGCCAACCGTAACGGTGGGCGGGTAACGTTTTTTATATTATAGCAAATTTTACCGCCGTTTTCAATAGCTGACGAAAAAAAACGGGTATTTAATAGTAAATTTATTGTTAAAACAAAAATAAAATATGAACATAGGGTTAAAAACCTCTAAAACTATTGACTAAATCACCGCCGTAATGTATAATAAGGGTACAAAATAAAGGTAAAGGAAATAAAAAATGTCAAGCAGCGACGGCAGTTGCCGATGTATAATAAGTTAATTTAAAGCATAACACGGTCCCACCTTGGGCTCGGGTTATGCTTTTTCGCTTTTTTATAAGCTTAAGCCGCGCCGTCCCATGCTTTTTAAAACCGGAGGAAACTTTCACGTGAACATAATGCCGCAGATTATTCTGCAAATCATTCTTATAGCCTGTAACGCCTTTTTCGCCTGCGCGGAGATAGCCGTCATATCAATTCCCGACGCAAAGCTTGAAAAGCTTTCGACAGAGGGGGACAAACGCGCAAAACGGCTTACAAGGCTGACCTCTCAGCCCGCAAAATTCCTCGCAACCATTCAGGTCGCCATAACCCTTTCGGGATTTCTCGGAAGTGCGTTTGCGGCAGACAACTTCTCCGAAATAATTGTTAACGCGCTCGTTAGCGCGGGAGTTAAAATCCCGGTAAGCACCCTTGAAACGGTATCGGTCATTCTGATAACTCTCGTTCTCTCGTTCCTCACGCTCGTTTTCGGAGAGCTTGTTCCGAAGCGTATCGCAATGAAGAAGTCGGAGAGTCTCGGTCTTGCGATGTCCTCGGTCATATGCTTTATAGCCAAGGTATTCGCGCCGCTAGTCGCTCTCCTCACGCTTTCCACCAACGGCGTTCTCCGTCTTTTCGGCATTGATCCGAACGCGAAGGATGAGGAGGTAACCGAGGAGGAAATCCGTATGATGGTTGACGTTGGAAGCGAAAACGGCTCGATTGACAACGAGGAAAAAGAGCTTATACAGAATGTTTTTGAGTTTGACGATCTTACCGTCGGCGAGATTTCGACGCACCGCAGAAGCATTACCCTTTTATGGAACCACGAAAGCGCCTCCGATTGGGATAAAACTATACGCGCAAGCCGTCATACATACTTCCCTATCTGCGACGAAAGCATCGACAACGTTATCGGCGTACTTAACGCTAAGGATTATTTCCGTTTAAAGCCGCGCACAAAGGAAAACGTACTTAAAAACGCGGTCAAATCTCCGTATTTCACACCCGAATCGGCAAAGGCGAACGTTCTTTTTGAGAACATGAAAAAGACGAGAAACTATTTTGCCATCGTCATTGACGAATACGGCGGTCTTTCGGGAATAGTAACCATAACCGACCTGCTTGAGTGTATCGTAGGCGAGCTTTACGACGAGGACGAGGGTGCGGAAAAGGTACCCGACATAGAGCCGCTCGACTCAAAAACGTGGCGCGTCTCGGGGCAGGCGCCGATTGCCGACGTTGAAAAAACTCTCGGTCTTGCGCTTGAATGCGACTACGACACCTTTGCGGGTTACCTGCTTACCGTTCTCGGCTCACTCCCCGAGGACGGAACGATAACCACCGTTCTTACCGAAAAGCTTTCGATAAGAATAACACTTGTTAAGGACCACCGAATAGAAAACACAATGGTTTCACTGCTTGATATTCCGGAAAACGAGGAAGAAAACGGTTAGGATAAAAATTAAATAAAAAAACCGACAAGTAACAACTTGTCGGTTTTTCTGGTGGAGCTGGAGGGACTCGAACCCTTGACCTGTGCGTTGCGAACGCACCGCTCTCCCAGCTGAGCTACAACCCCATAAGTAACGGTAATATTATAGCACAGCGAAATCGGTTTGTCAAGTGAGTTTTTAAAATTTTATCAGTATTTTTTTACGTTATTCCTTTTCTTCCTCGTTTTCCGGAATATCAAGCAGTGAAACCATTGTGTTTTCTATTCG
>JAZRDX010000184.1:0-24421 GCA_045660565.1 Eubacteriales bacterium | reverse complement strand
GAATGCCATATCGGTCATACCCTTTTCAAGGTAAAGCCAAGAGTATACATCGGGATTTACAATATGGTTTTGCTTAACAAATCCCTCGAGATGACTGTAACGAAGCTCGTAATATTCAAGGAAATGCTCCTTTTTATATTCTTCGACCTTGGTTATGTATTCGTTATAAAGCTCGATATTCGTAGGATCGTAATGCCAGCCGTACTCATCAATAGTCGGGTGGTCGGGATAAAACTCCTTTTGAACGGTCGTTCTTGCCCATTTGTCAAGATCCATGATATACGAATACTTTTCGCCCTTATCACCGTCGACCGTTTCGGTGTATATCAGCGGGGAATTAACGTAGATCAGGTAGTCCTGATAATTGTGGAAGTACTTAAGAGAATCCTTGACGGTAAAATCCTTTCCGAGGATCTTGATGACCTCACCCTTTTGTGGATATCCTACGGTATCACCCTCGTTTCCGAGAATGAGATAGATCTCACCGCTGCCGAGAGAAAGATAGCTGCTGCGGTTGACCTGAAGGTTAAGTCCCATATGCTTTATAATATCGCTTGCGCTCTTTAAGGAGGAACGGTAAACCGCGCTTTCCTCGGACTGTATAACGCCGACGATTCTAACGCCGTTCTGGTTAATGCTGTAAGCATTTATATGCGCGTAAAGTCCTAAAAGGTCGGAATATTCTTTTACGTATCCGACGGTTGATGCCTCGATAAGTCTGTCGGCAAGAACGCTTGTGATAACGACCTCGCTGTCAGTAAGATCATTTGTTCTGCCCGCAAGTACGTTTGGTGAAGTGCCCGCGAATTTAATATCAAGAACGTCTGATTGCGCTTTGAATGTGGCTTCGTCGGTAGCAAAGCTTTCAAATCTTCCGGGGGAAACTACAAACGTGCCGTTTCCGTAGGGAACACCGGCGTAAAGCTGGATATTGTCTATTCCGTGCTGACCAACCGCCGCCGAAAGCTTTTCGGAGATTTCGGCAGAATCGGTGTAAACGTAAAACATATTCTGGTTGTATTGCATTTTAACATCGTCGATAGTCTTGAACGCCGTACCGAAGCTTGCAGACATAAATACCAGAACGAGAGAGAAGAGGAACATACATGCGCGGAGCGCCTTTGTACTCTTTTTGTTCTTTTTGAAGTTTGCGCTGTATCCGGTCTTAAAGGAGCTACGGAAGTTAAAGAGGCGTCCGAAACGTGAGCCTTCAATGGGCGGAAGCTTCGACATGTCGATGTTAGCCTTATTTTCCTCAGATTTTTCAACCTCGGTGTAAACACCCTCGCGGAGCTTTACCTCACTCGAACGGTCAAGAATCTGGATGCTTTCGTCGTCAACGCTTAAGTATATCTTTCCGCCGTGGTTTACCATACGGATCTTTACGGGCATTTTGGGTGTGTTTCCGTAGTATTCTACGTTTACACCGCCCGCGGTAGCTTCGGATTTATTAAGCTCTCCGAGATATATGTCGTTTTTGCTTCTTGCGGCAAAGCCGTTTGCGCCGTAGTTGTCTCTCGTCGATATTATTTTACCGTCCGAAAGCTCAATAACCTTGTCGCAGTAGAAGTCAACGAGATTTGCCTCGTGGGTAACGAGAATAACGAGGTGGTTTTCGGCAATCTTTTTGAGAAGGTCCATAACCTGAATGGTATTTGCCTCGTCAAGGTTACCGGTAGGCTCGTCGGCAAGGATTATCTTCGGGTTTTTAACTATCGCTCTGCCAATAGCTATACGCTGTTGCTGACCGCCGAAAAGAGTGACGGGGGTACGGGATTTGTATTTTTCCATACCAACGTTTGTGAGTGCAGCAATAACCCTTTCCTCAACAAGTGCCTTATCTGTAATTCCGCAGAGATAAAGGGCGTTTGCAACGTTTTCAAAACAGGTCTGCTGATTGTTAAGGTTATAGTTCTGGAAGATATAGCCGATATACTTATTTCTTATGACGTCGGGATTCTTTCTTGCGTCCTTTCCGTCGATAAGGATAGAGCCGCTTTCGGTCTTATCAAGTCCTCCGATAGCATTTAAAAGAGTGGTCTTACCGCATCCGCTTCGACCGAAAAGAGCTACCATGCCCTGCTCGGGGAGGTCGAGATTAATGTCGTTTATAACGTGAATCTCGTTCTGCTTATTTTTGTTAAAATATTTGTTTAAGGATTTAATGCTTATCATTCTGCGTTACCTCCTTTCAGGGATTTCTTAACGCTTTCATTAAAGAGCTTCTTAACCTGCTTGCGCGTTACCATGTAGGTAAGGAGTATCATACAAGCGACTATGATAGCATACTGGTATCCGTAAAGATACGTAAAGAAGCTGTTTATTTTAGGAGAAGTGTAGATAAAATAAGGACATACGGCAAGTAAAATAAATGCGGGGATAAGAGAAACGAACATTCTTACGTACATACCCGCCTTGATAACGCTTACCGTGATACCCATAGAACGCATTATCGCCATATCTCCCTTGAACGCGCTTAGGGTTCTGGACGAGCAAAGGTTAATAAAGAATGCGAGGAATATCGTAATGAATACGAAGATAATAAGCGTAAAGATGCAGCCGAGCGTGTTTGTGATGGTGTTAATGGGATCAGGCTCGTACGTGGTGTTTGCGGGGACCGCGAGGTAACCCGCGGCGTTAAGCTTTTCCGCGGCGGCGGCAGCCTCGCCGTCGTTTTCAAAGAATACAGACGCTTGGAGATAGGAAACGCTCATATATTCCTCAACAAACTCGATAAGGGCGGAGGGGCTGAAGTAAATTTTTGCGCCGCCTACGTTGTCGGTTTCATTAAATTCCAGCTTGTCGGCGCGGATTATTGCTTCGAAGCTTTCCTGTTTTGTTTCATAGCCGCTGTAATCGTAATAGTCGTATACGAATCTGATGTTGCGGGTAATTTCAGATGTTTCAACGCCGGAATCCATCTCCCATTTTTTATAGGCTGAGTCGCAGTACGCGATTTTCCCGTCGGGAACAATGGTTTCGTCAAACGAAACCTTGATAAGGTCTCTGTAAATGCTTTCGCCGTTATTGTCATATCTTTGATCTGAACCCTTACCGTCGGGATTAGGGTACGATGCATTAAAATATGCGTTGAGATTTACGCTGCCCTTATTATCCGAACCGAACATCTTGTTATATACCGACATAAACTTAAAGCCCGATTCGGAAAGCAGCGCCTTCGGTGTAAGATTATTGTCGGAATAGTAATGAACGCCGACAACCGTGTATTTCATGGCGCCGATTTCGACCTCGGTTATTTTAAGCTCGCCTTTGCCGAAATCAGTTTGGTAGCTTATAGGAAGAGAAAGAAGAATCTCATTTGCCTTTTCGGGCAGACGTCCTGCTGCAGGAGTAATTTTTTCACCGAAAACAAAGTTTGCGTCAAGTCTCGGTTTTCTTCCGTTCGGAAGCTCGTAGTAGATTCCGCCGCTCCAGTCGTACTCCATATTTTTGTCAAGCAGAGAGTCAAAATGAATGTAGCTCTTTGCGCCGTAGGTGGCTTTAATTTCTTCAAGCTCACTTTCTTTTATGACGGTGCCGTCCCGTTTAACAAGCACCACGCGTCCTTCAATGTTATTAAACATATACGAGGGCTTGAACATTTCGGTAAAGTCTCCGAAGGTAGCGATAGCGAAGAAAATTCCGAGCGTACCTACAAGCATAAGCAGGCACATGAAGAAGGAAAGCTTCGGGGTAGCCTTGAAAATCGCTCCGCCGAGCGTGAATCCGTTTTTAACGTCGGAAAGCTTCTCCCTTGCCTTGCTCGGTGCTTTTTCGGGTGTATCTGTATCGTAAGCTGTCTCGCTAACATTTTCTGCGGGACGGAGAGCGGTGTCTGATTCAACCGCACCGTCAAATACTCTTATATGACGGGTAGCGTAGTCCTCAACCTGCTCGAAGTTGTGGGTTACAACGATAAGAAGCTTATCCTTTGCAATCTCCTTCATAAGCTCGATAATCTCGTAAGAGGTTGCCGAGTCGAGGTTACCGGTAGGCTCGTCGGCAAGGATAATGGGGCTGTCCTTGGCAAGAGCACGCGCGATAACGGTACGCTGCTTCTGACCGCCCGAGAGCTTACTGCCCTTGTGCTTTAAGTGATCCTTCATGCCGACGCGGGTAAGAAGGTCAATAGCGCGTGCGCGGCGCTCTTTTTTGTTTTCAATATGCATAAGAGCAAGCTCAACGTTCTGAAGAACGGTATAGCTTTCAATAATGTTGTACTCCTGGAATATAAAAGATATGTATTTCTTTCTGTATTCCTCCCAATCGGGCTGCATAAAGTGCGAGGTAGGCTCGTTTTCGATGAAAAGCTCACCCTCCTCATAGCTGTCCATACCGCTTATGACGTTAAGAAGAGTTGATTTACCCGAACCGGACGCACCGGTTATGGCGACAAACTCACCCTTGTCAAAGCTTAGATTTACACCTCTGATACCAACGGAAACGTTGCCTTCGGAAACGTAAATCTTTCCAATGTCTTTCAGTTGAAGTAATGACAAAATAATTTACCTCCTTTAATGTCAAATGTTATTCACTTTAATTATAAGGGAATTTTATGAATATTTCAATAATTTTTAAAAGTAAAATAAAGGAATTTAACATTTATTTTTGTATGGAAGGATGTTATTCTCACGTTTTGCCTTCTTAGGCAGGAGAAGATGGTAGCCAAAGACTGACGGATGAGCTGTTTTATTTTATTGTTTCATGTTTGAACTATATCTACAAACTATCCGATTTATGGTACAGTTGCTGTGTTACAATATAGGTGTAAAAGGAAAAACGCAGTGAAAAAATGCGTAAAAACGGAGGAGAAAAGAAATGTCCGATAAAAGAAGAACGCAGTGGTTCATACTTGAGATACTCAAAAAGTACGGAGACGGGGGAGACGGTATAAGCGTAAGCGAAATTTCAAGGCTTCTTAAGACCGAATTTAACTGGGAGGTAGACCGAAAGACTGTTAAACGTAACCTTCTTCTGCTTATGAGCTACGGGCTTGCGGATATGTCGGAAACCGACAAGCGTCTTTGGCGCGCCGAGCGTATTTTTACCGAAAGAGAAAAGGAGATGCTTGCCGAAAGCATAGCGGTAAATCCGAATATACCTAAAAGCGAGGGAACGGAGATACTTAAAAAGCTAACGGCACAGGTTGGAGATTTCGGTGTGTATCAAAAGGTTGTTTTTGCGGGCAGAAGCACTGTAAATCATAGCTCGTGCAAAGAAAATCTTTCGGTTGTTCTCGGAGCAATAAAGGACAGAAAAATGCTCAGCTTTTCAGTTATTGTTTATCAGAAAAACGGCAAGGTAAGACTTAAGAGAGACGAGCGCGGACAGGTTATAGAATATCTTGTAAATCCCGAGACGGTTATAAGCACCGGCGGAAGCTTTAAGCTGCTCGGCGCGATAGGCGACAGCGGAAGATATATGTATTTTCCTATTGATAAAATGTATGAGCTTACCGTAACCGATATAGTAGGGAAAAGCGTTCTTATTTCTTACGACGGTTATCTTCCGAGCAATAAGGTTGAAGCTGAAAGGCCGTATTTTGATAAAAAAGAGAAAATAGTTTTCACAGCAGAGCAAAGCGCACTCGAAAGAGTATACGATAGCTTTGGCGAAGGTGCTCAGGTTGTAAGAGATTTCAGAGAAAGGGTGGAAATGCAGGTCTACTGCGAGGCTGAGGCGTTCAAAGCGTTTGCACTCAGTCTTTGCGGTAATATTGAGGTTATCTACCCGAAGGCTCTCCGTATAAGCATAGCCGAGGAATTGAAGAAAGCTTATGAAAGCTATCTGCGTGGAGCCGCCGCGTGCATATAGCCATGATAAAAAATCAGCAAAATCAAAGAGGTTTTACAAAGCATTTTGCGGAATGTGGGCGGGTAACCCTCTACCATACAAGAACCGCGGTTTAGCGGGTAGCACCCGGAGGCAAATAGCCGTAATGAAAAATCAGCAAAATTAAAGAGGTTTTGCAAAGTGTTTTGCGGAATGTGGGAGGGGAAACCCTTCCCATACAAGAACCGCGGTTTGGCGGGTAGCACCCAAAGGCAAATAGCCGTGAAGTGATTTGCAGCGGAAAAACACTCGAATGCGGTTTCACAAAAAAATGTATAAATTCCGTTTTAATAATTGATTTTCATTAAAAAGTGTGCTATAATTAAGAAAAACAGCCCCATTTTTAATGAAAGGAACGTAAAAATGAAAATCTCCGAGCTTTTTAAAACTCAGTCTCCAACGCTCTCGTTTGAGGTTTTTCCTCCGAAAACAAGCGATACCTATGAAACGGTAAAGGACGCCGCCGAGCATATAGCGGCGCTAAAACCCGATTTTATGAGCGTAACGTACGGCGCGGGCGGAGGCACGAGCAAATATACGCTTGATATTGCAAAGGATATAGAGGAAAGATACGGAGTTCCCGTTATCGCTCACCTTACCTGTGTTTCCTCGTCAAGAGAAACGGTAAAGGAAAGAATAGCGGATATGACCGATGCCGGGATTAAAAACGTCCTTGCGCTTCGCGGCGATATTCCCGAGAGCATGAAAAACGACGATAAAAGTAAATGGCATTACAGCCATGCGGTCGATCTTATCCGTGAGCTTAAGGAAAGCAGCGGTGATTTCTGCGTTGGCGGTGCGTGTTACCCGGAGGTACACCCGGAAAGCGCGTGTCAAAAGGAGGATATTAAGTACCTCAAAGAGAAAATAGACGCAGGCTGTGAGTTTTTAACCACGCAGATGTTTTTCGATAACAATCTGTTTTATAATTTTATGTACAAGATACGCGAGGCGGGAATTACCGTTCCCGTAGTCGCGGGTATAATGCCTATAACCAACGCAAAACAGGTCGAAAGAGCGATAAAGCTTTCCGGCTCACATATGCCCCAGCGCTTTAAGGCGCTCGTTGATCACTTCGGTACAAATCCGCGTGCTATGATGCAGGCAGGAATCGCTTATTCCACCGACCAGATAATCGATCTGCTTGCAAACGGTGTTAATGCCGTTCACGTTTATTCAATGAATAAGCCCGAAGTCGCGGCGGCAGTTCAGTACAATCTTTCTGAGATAATACCGAAGAAATGATGTTAGCGTCGTTTTAAAGACGGCTCAAAATGATTGTCGAAAAGCTTTGCTACGAAAAAAATATAAATCTTCCCGGGTAATTTGACAGCAGTCTTTTGCTCGGGAAACTTAATGAAAAGGGAAGAAAAATGGATATACTTTCAAGACTGAAAAACGAAAGACTTTACTTTGACGGAGGCTACGGCACGCTCCTTCAGTCGAGAGGACTGCCTAAAGGAGAATTGCCCGAAAAATGGAATATCACCCACCCCGAGGTGATAACAGATATACATTACAGCTATCTTTGCTCCGGTGCGGATATACTTAAAACCAATACCTTTGGCGCAAATTATCTGAAATATAGCTCAGAAAACGGCAAATACTGTCTTGAAAATATTATTTCCTCGGCAATAACCAATGCGCGTAATGCGCTTAAACGTTACACCGAAAACGTGGACGGCGGCGCAGAAAAATACGTTGCCCTTGATATTGGACCGTCGGGAAAACTGCTTGAGCCTGTCGGCGATTTTAAGTTTGAGGACGCTGTTGCCCTCTTTGCCGAAACGGTAAGGCTCGGAGTTAAATACGGCGCAGATATTATCCTTATTGAAACAATGAATGACTGCTACGAAACAAAAGCGGCACTTCTTGCGGCAAAGGAGAACTCGTCTCTCCCCATATTTGTAACCAATGCCTATGACGACCAGGGAAAGCTTATGACGGGCGCCTCTCCTTCCGCTATGGTAACAATGCTTGAAGGACTAAGAGTTGACGCAATCGGAATAAATTGCAGCCTCGGCCCCGAAAAAATGCTTCCAATCGTAAAAGAACTTACGGAATGCTCCTCTCTGCCCGTAATCGTAAACCCGAATGCGGGGCTTCCGAGCATAAAGGACGGAAAAACATGCTTTGATGTTGACGAGGAAAGCTTTTCCGATGTAATGGTAAAAATGTGTAGCCTTGGCGCATCTATTCTTGGCGGCTGCTGCGGAACAACACCGGAATATATTAAAAAAACGAGGGAAAAAACGGAAAAGCTCCCGTACAGCTACCCCAAAAAGAAAAATATCACAGCCGTTTCGTCTTACACGCACAGAGTTGTTATAGGAGAAACCCCGGTTCTTATCGGTGAAAGGATAAATCCCACCGGTAAATCGGCATTTAAAAAGGCGCTTCGCGAGGGCGATTTTAACTACATTTTAAATGAAGCCGTAAAAGAGGATGAAGCCGGTGTCCATATTCTCGACGTTAACGTCGGACTTCCCGAGATTGATGAACAAGCGGTTCTTCTTCGCGCAGTAAAGGAGATTTCCGCTGTTACCAGCCTTCCGCTTCAGATTGACACAGCAGACGCCTTAGCTATGGAAAGCGCAATGCGTATTTATAACGGTAAGCCGCTCGTTAATTCGGTAAGCGGTAAAAAAGAAAGCATGGACGCCATTTTCCCGATAGTAGCAAAATACGGCGGAGTTGTTATCGCGCTTACGCTTGACGAAAACGGTATTCCGGATACAGCAGACGGACGCGTGAAGATTGCGGAGAAAATCATCAAGGAAGCGGAGAAGTACGGTATTGAGAAAAAGGACGTAGTTGTCGATCCTCTTGCTATGACTGTAAGCGCGGAGCCTACCTCGGCTCTCGTTACTCTCGAGGCAGTCAAAAAGCTTTCCGCTCTCGGTATTAAGACCAGCCTCGGTGTTTCAAACGTCTCCTTCGGGCTTCCGAGCAGAAATATCATTAACTGTGCCTTCTTTACCATGGCACTTTCCATGGGGCTTAGTGCCGCGATAATGAACCCGTATTCAAAGGAAATGCTTGACGCTTATTATTCCTACCTTGCTCTTTCAAATAAAGACGGCAGATTTGAAAAATATATGTCGTACGTAGCATTAGCAGAGGGAGAAAATAAAGCGACGGCAGAAAAGGTAGTGCCGCTTACGGTAGAGGAGAGTCTTAAAAGAGCTGTTGTAAAGGGGCTTAAAGAGGAAGCAAAAACGCTTTCGGCTAAGCTTCTTACCGAAAAAGCACCGCTTGACGTCATTAACCTTTGTATAGTACCCGCGCTTGATGAGATAGGAAGCGCGTTTGAAAGCAAAAAAGCCTTCCTGCCCGAGCTTCTTATGAGCGCCGAAGCGGCAAAGGCGGCGTTTGAGGTCATTAAACAGAGCCTTTCCGAAAGCGGTGAGCGGAGAGAAAAAAAGTACAAAATCGTAATTGCAACTGTTAAAGGTGATATTCACGATATAGGTAAAAATATTGTCAAGGTTCTCCTTGAAAACTACGATTACGACGTAATCGACCTTGGGAAGGACGTTTCTCCCGAAACGGTAGTCGATACCGCCGTGTCCGAGGAAGCAAGACTTGTGGGGCTTAGCGCTCTTATGACTACCACAGTCCCCGAAATGACTAAAACGGTTAAGCTTTTAAAGGAAAAAGCGCCGGAATGTAAGGTTATGGTGGGAGGCGCGGTGCTAACCGAGGAATACGCTAAGATAATGGGTGCGGATAAATACGCGGCAGACGCTATGGAAGCGGTAAGATACGCTGAGGAATTGCTCTGAATATACTGAAAGCTTAGTGCTGCTTTACAGTAGCTTTGTATTTCGATTATTTAACTGAAACGTTTGTACGTCTATTAATACGAACTGATACTGAAACGAAAAATTATATACAAAAAAAGCACTCTTAAGTTGTTTAAAACATCGAGCTTTCGTAAAACGCTTTAAGATTGTACGGATAACTTGACAAATTCCTTTCCGTGTGATATTCTAACGTCAGAGATTAATGGAAAGGACAAAGGAAACGAAAAATGAGAGAAAATAAGATTAAGGATTACAATAAAAGACTTGTTATTTCCGGCTTTATGCTTGCGCTCGGACTTATACTTCCGTACGTCCTTGCTCACGGTCTCGGAATAAAAGGAAACGTTCTTCTTCCCATGCATATACCGGTATTTCTCTGCGGCCTCCTTTGTGGCTGGAAATACGCGGGAATACTGGGCTTTACCCTTCCGTACATAAACGGAGCTTTAACAGGAATGCCTGTTATCTACCCGACTGCAATTCTTATGTCATTTGAGCTTACGGTTTACGGTCTCATAACCGGACTGCTTTACTATAAAACACCGCTCCGTAAATATAAGCTCGGAATGTATCCCGCAATGCTTTCCGCGATGGTAGTGGGAAGAGCTGTATACGGACTTTCCATGAGAGTGTTTTTGCATTTTGACGAATCGCTTAAGGCGGCAACGGTTATTGCCTCTTTGATAACGGGAATACCCGGAATAATAGTTCAGCTTATCGTTGTTCCCGCGATAGCTATGACGGTACTTAATTATCCGAAAAATAAACATAAAGACGCAGTTTTCTCGGCGGTTAACCTTATACTTGAGGAAAGCGCGTCCTGTGTGCTGATAAAGGACAACATAATAGAAAAGACGGTAAACGCGAGAGGAATAGCTCCGATTATTAAGCTTTACGAGGGCGGTCTTCTCGAAAACGCATACATTGTTGATAAAATCGTAGGAAAAGCGGCGGCTATGGTAATGACGCTCGGAGGGGTTAAAGGCTGTTACGGAGTTACCATGAGCCGCGCGGCGGTGGAGTGGTTTAACGACCACGGGGTGTCGGTAAGATATAATAAGCTTACCGAATACATAGTAAACCGTCAAGGCGACGGAATATGTCCTATGGAAGAAACTGTTAAGGATATTAATGACGCCGGCGAAGCCTACGTAGCTCTTAAAGCAAAAATCGCAGAGCTTACCGGGCGGACAGTCGGGTAAAACTCGCCGTGCAGACAAGTGCAGGAAAGAGTACGGTGGCGTATAGACGTTACTAAGCTAAACGGAAACAAAGCTGTTTGGCAGGGGATTTGGTACAATTGCTTCGGACCGGAGCAATAAAAAACAAGTAACATAATAAAGAATAGTTCAAATAAGAAACAGTAAAAACAGCGTGAGTAAGCCACACCATACGGAAAATAGAGAATTAAGAAAAGTAGTGAAAAATTTATAAAAAACAAGTCGGCAGACCGTATCTGCCGACTTGTTTTTTAAACCGTATGCGTACCGCTTAGGTGATTTTTGAAGTACTGCTTAAATCTATTCCTCTATTCTGCGAATATTTCTTGCAATTAAGCTTAAGCTTTCGTCGGAAAGGAAGCGTTTTAATCCGTCAAAATCTCTTATAGGCTCGCCTTTTCCGTCCTGCGCTCTGTCAAGAAGCACCGTTTCGGCAAGCTCGTCAAAAAGCAGCCAGCGAAGATGTGAGAGAAGTGATTTTTCAATCCAGTATAGAAATTTTGTCGTCTTAAAACGTTTTTCCTCTCTTTTCAGACGCAGATACATCGGAAAGCCGTCGGACACGTCGTGCCACGTGTCGGCAAAAACAAAGTCGTACCGTCCGTCCTTAAGCTCGTTTTTAGTGTAATCAAACGCGTCGGCGCAAAGTATATTAACCTTATCCTTATTAATAAACTGCGGAAGAAGATATTTTTTAAAAAGCTCTATAACAGTTTCGTCCTTTTCAATTACCGTAATCTCGCTTACGTTTCCCTTTTCAGACGCCATATACGTAAAATAACCGAGTCCAAGTCCAAGCGTTAGCACCTTTCCGTTTACAAGCTCAAGCGGCTCACGCATCGTTTCTATTTCGTTCGGCTTAACCGCCATCCACTCCCTGCCGTCCTGTAAAACCGCAGGAAATGTGTATTCTTTATCAAAAAAACCGAGGCGTGGAATTTCGGTAAGGTCCTCCTTAAGAATAATATCTCCGCATATAAAGCCTTCATACGGTTTATAGCCGAGAGAGGTAAACTCCCAGCCGTTCCGCTTTACGTTCGGAAGGTAGATTTTGCAAAGATACGGATTTTTCTCATATTCCGATGGATTAATTTTCTTTACCGAAGGAACGAAATATCTTTCCTCAAAGGCTCTGTCGTCCTCATTTTCTTCGGTATTAAAACCGCACGCGGCACTTAAAATACTGACGAATGCCGTCTCATCCGAAACGCTGCATTCCTCTACAATTTCGGAGACAAGCTCGGGGCTGACAAGCGTCGGACAGTTATTTAAATATTCCGAATAAATCTCAATAATTTTGAGGTTTTCGTTTCTGATACCGATAAGTTTTTTTAGCTTTTTAACTTCTATTTTGTTTAATAATATGTTCACTTTTTGCACCTTGTGTTTAAGTATTAGTTGATTATTGCTTTATTTATCATTTTTCTGCCGACTGCAGAGAACCCGTTTTCAAGCCACAGCGTCTCTCCGCTTCTGCCGTGTGCGTTTAAAAGTCCTTCCTTAGAGATAAGGTTTTTCAGGCGTTTAGCCGCACCGGCGGCACCGTCGTAAAAGCACGGTCTGTACCCAAGCGCACGTTCAATTGCTCTTTTGGCAAACGGAAAATGAGTGCATCCGAGAACCACCGCCGAAAATCTTTCTTTTCTATACCTATTAAACTCCGATTTAAGATAGGAAACCAGCGCGGGGCTGTCCTCCATTCCCGCTTCCACGAACGACACTATTTTCTGCGTAGGCAGGCAAATCACTCTGCACCTTTCCGATGCAGCCGCTACAAGTCTTTTAAACCGTTCCGTTTTCTCGGTTGCCTCGGTTGATAAAACAAGAACGTTCTTGCCGGGAAAATGTCGCGCGGCGGGCATAACCGCAGGCTCAAGTCCTATGATAGGTGTAGACGGGTATTTTTCCCTTAATGTTTCAATAGCGGCGGCGGTAGCGGTATTACAGGCAATCACAATAGCCTTGCAGGGATAGAGAAGCAGACGCTTTACCGCGTTTTCGGTAAGTCCGCGTATTTCTTCCGCGCTTTTTGTACCGTACGGAGCATTTTCTGTATCGGATAAATAGATATAGTTTTCCTTTGGCAGCAGCTTCTTTATCTCTTTTAAAACGCTTATACCTCCGACACCCGAATCAATAATTCCTATCGGCAGACTTTTTTTATCCAAAGCTTCACCCCTTGACTAACTAAACTTTCTCATAATATTTTATTATGACGGGGTGTTAAATATATCTTTTTCTGGCGCATGCGTGCTTTTTATTTTAAGTATAGCGCTTTTTCATATAAATTGCAATAATTTTCATAAAATAACGTTGATTTTCGTTTCAAAAAGTATTAAAATAAAAGCACAAACTATTCGAAAGGGCAAAGATATGAATATTAATAAAACCGAAGAAAACAAAAGACTTTCCGAAAAGAAGCTTTCAAGAGAGGAAATATTTACAGGTCATATAGTCCATCTTATAAAAGATACGGTAGAGCTGCCTAACGGCAAAAGCTCAACCCGCGAGGTTATTCTTCATAACGGCGCGGTTTGCGTCGTACCGATAACCGACAAGGGTGAAATCATAATGGAGCGACAGTTCCGTTACCCGTTTAACGAGGTTATATGGGAAATTCCGGCAGGCAAGCTTGACAGCGCCGAGGAGGATCCGCTTACAGCGGCAAAGCGCGAGCTGCTCGAGGAAACGGGATACACTGCAAAGGAACTGAAATTTATCGGCGAGTACTACCCCTCTCCCGCAATTCTCGGAGAAAAAATCTATATGTACGTCGCGACTGGACTTACTCTTGGTGAGCGCGACCTTGACGAGGACGAGTTTCTTGACGTTGTAAAGATACCCTTTGCCGAGGTTGTCGAAATGATAAAGCGAAACGAAATTCCCGACGGCAAAACGCAGGCGGCAGTGCTTAAGGCGTTGGTTTTGGGGTAAATACTTGAAAATATATAAACCGCAGGTTGATTTTCTACGGTTTATTTGATATAACGTAGGTAACCAAAGAGCCTCCCTTGTGTAAAGGGAGGTGGCATTTTCGAGGAAAATGACGGAGGGATTGTAAAATGCAGAGAAAACATAACAAAGACATTGTTCCAACCGCAAAAATGCTGCGAAATAATATGACCAAGGAAGAAAATCATCTTTGGTACGATTTTTTGCGCAACTATCCCATTCGCTTTTCTCGTCAAAAAGTTCTCGGTAAATATATCGCAGATTTTTATTGTGCAAAAGCAAAACTTATTATTGAACTTGACGGTTCAGGGCATTATACGGAAGAAGGAAAGCAATACGACAAAGAAAGAACTGCTTTTCTTGAAGAGTATGGATTGACAGTTATTAGAATACCGAACACGGAAATACATAAAAACTTCCGAGGCGTTTGTAATTATATCGAACATCTTGTAGAAAAAGCCCTCAACAATCTTGTATAGCAAAATACAACAATCCCTCAGACGCCTACGGCGCCAGCTCCCTTTACACAAGGGAGCCTTTTATGCAGTGCTTAAGGCGATGGTTTTGAGATAAAGAACAAACAAAAAACGGGCAAAAGCCCGTTTTTTGTTTTATTCCGATATACATTTACGTTAAAAAAAGCCGGAATACGCAAAAAAAGAGCCGAAATCGGCTCTTTTTAGGTTTATTTAAGCTTTAATTTTTCCTATTATAGGTGATTACTTAAGAAATCCGTCGATAATAACGTTTTCCGCTTCCTCGGGAGTGAGACCGAGTGTCTGGAGCTTTAAAAGCTGGTCTCCGTTTATCCTTCCTATAGCCGCCTCGTGTACTATCTGCGCGTCTCTGTGGTTTGCCGCAATCTCGGGGATTGAACGGATATTCGAGTTATCCATAATAATGGAATCGCACTGAATATGCGCGCGACAGGCGTTATTTCCTACCGCAATAGGGTTAAACACTTGCTTTGAATCGTCCTTACCTACCGAACGCGAGATTATCTGCGCCGAGGAGTCCTCTCCGTCAAGGTTAATCTCCATATCCGACTGCGCAAACTGGCTGCCGTGTGTCATAAGTCTTTCGGTAACGATAAGCTTGGAGTTTTTGCCGAGAAACGCGTCCATCTTTCTGACGGTTGAGTCAACACCCTTTATCTGCACCATTTCCATCTCGCAAACGGCGTTCTCTCCGAGAGTAACCTCGGTGGAGGGATTCATTATACGCTCTCCCTTGCCGTCTCCCTCTCCGTAATGCTTTTCAACGTAACGCAGACGCGCGTTCTTTTCAATAAAGAACCTATGGATTCCGTCGTGCTTTGAATCCTTATCTCCGCTGTTATGGATTCCGCAGCCCGCGACGATAAGGACGTCAGCGTCCTCGCCTACGTAGAAGTCGTTATATACCATGTCGTCTATACCGGTTTCGGTTATGATTACCGGCATATGGACCGATTCATTCTTTGTTCCGGGTTTTATTTTTATATCGATTCCCGCTTTATCTTCCTTTGTGATTATCTCTATATTTTCCGTGCTTCTTCTGCCGCCCGAGCCACCGTTTTTACGTATGTTGTACGCTCCTGCGGGGATTTCGTGAAGTCCCGCAACCTGCGAAAGAAGCTCTTTATCTATCTTTTCCATATTAAATTCCTTTTCAAAAACAAAATCACTCAGCCTGGTTTTTTACGGCACAGCAGGGCGAAAACTCGCACATAAGCTTCGGAAGCATATCCTTACCGCTTCCCTGACTCTTAACCTTACCGTCAGCTATAACCACCATTTCGTCGGCAAGAGACATTATTCTCTCCTGATGAGAAATGATAACCGTCGTTCCGCTCGCCTCTTTTTGCATTTTCTTGAAGGTTTCAACAAGCATTGAAAAGCTCCAGAGATCTATTCCTGCCTCCGGCTCGTCGAAAATCGCAAGGTCGGGCTTCCGTACCATAAGCGTTGCGATTTCGATACGCTTCATTTCTCCGCCCGAAAGAGACGCGTCAAGCTCTCTTTTTACGTATTCCGCCGAGCAAAGTCCGACGCGGCTGAGATACCCACAGCTCTCCTTTTCGGATAAAGGCTTACCTGCCGCAAGAGAAAGCATCTTGCTTACCGTAAGACCTTTAAATCTCGGCGGCTGCTGGAACGCGTAGCCAATACCGAGCTTTGCTCTTTCTGTTACCGACATATCGGTTATATCCGTTCCGTTATATATGATTTTACCCGACGTGGGCTTTTCAAGTCCCATTATAAGTCTTGCAAGGGTGGATTTTCCGCCTCCGTTAGGGCCCGTTATTACAACGAATTTTCCGTCCGGAACGGTAAGACTTACGTCATTAATTATTTCAAGGGTTTTGTCTCCGTCCTTTACCGTAAAGCAAAGGTTTTTAATTTCCAGCATATTATTCCTGTCCTTCCAAAAATAGGTTAATTTTATACATACTGTTTCTAATATATCATACCCCATTTTTTACCGATTGTCAATACGGTTTATTAAAAGTTTTACATTTCTTCAAAACTTTACTGTATTTTATAATATAATTTTGTAGTATAATGTATAAGGTCATTTCTACCCTTTTTCAGGGCACGAAATATTTTTATGACCGTTTAATGCGCTACGGCAACAGCACAGCCGTGGTCATACATTAAAAAGCCGTTTTTTCGGCGGAAGTGGAGAAAAACATGGACATCATAGCAAAGCCTTTTGGTTACCTACTGAAATTTTGTTACGACATAACAAGCAGCTACGCCTTAGCTCTGCTTATTTTCACCTTTCTGTTTAAGCTTATCCTTCTGCCTCTGAGCATCAAGCAGCAAAAAGCTTCTCAGAGTCAGGCAAGAATAAGACCTAAGGAGAGGGCTATAAGAAAGCGCTATGCAGGAAGAACCGACCAGAACGCGAGACTTGAGCTTTCAAACGACCTTATGAAGCTTTATCAGGAGGAAAGGGTATCAGCCGCCGGCGGCTGTCTGCCTATGCTTATTCAGCTTCCTATTATCTACATTTTATACCAAATTATTACAAAGCCGCTTCAATACATCTGCATGGCTTCCTCAACCGTTATAGGTGATTTGAAACAAAAAATCTTTGATCTTTTTGGTTCCGGAACCTTAAACGCGGCAAACACCTCGGAAAAAATACTTAAGCATTTTACCGAAGCGGAAGGAAACTTAGGCAAATTCGGTATATCCGAAATTGAGATGCTCAGCGTAATGGAGAAAAACAGCTCGGAGTTTACGGCTATCCTCGAAGGCCACGGATTAAGCGGTATGACTTACCCCGATTTCACAATTTTCGGCGGCGCTATCAACCTTGCCGAGCTTCCTACGTTTACAAGCGTTATCATTTTAATTCCGATTTTCGCGGCGCTTTTCCAGCTTGCAAGCTCTCTTGTTCTTAAATTTTTCGGCCCTCAAATGGATATGTCGGCACCCGGCGCGGAGCAGACACGGAAAACGATGCTCTATATGAATATTATTTTCCCCGTGATGACCTTCTTTATGGCGCGTTCTTTCCCTGCAATTCTCGGTCTTTACTGGATATATCAGAGCATTTTCGGCGCGCTTACTCAGATAGCACTTTACAAGCTGTACCCCATTCCGGTATTCACTCCCGAAGAAATAGCCGCTGTCGAATATGAAATGAATAAGGATTACGTTAAGCCCGATATTAAATCCAATACCCACCGTTCTCTGCATAGCATAGATGACGAGGAGTACGAGGCAGAATACGTCGATAAAACCGACAGCGATGACGGAGAAAGCTATGAAAGCGACGTAAAACCCGATACCCCCGTACAGTCGGACGTTATTCCGCCACGCAGAAGATACGACAAAAACGGAAACAAAATACGTTCTCTCCACTTTATCGATGAGGACGAGGAGGAAGAAGCTCCCAAGGATAACGCATCGCAGTCAGAGAGCTTTTCCCCCGAAATAACCGATCAGTCCGAAACGGAAAACGATAACGCGGAGCAATAAAGCTTTCCGCAGTTATTCGTAAGACAATCGGTAAAGTAAACGGCTTACAATGCCGAAAGCACCCTAACGAAAGGATTTCTTAAATATGAAGTTAAAAACGGGACTAATTTTTGTTTTATCGGTCCTTCTTCTTTGCGTAGCGCTTACCGCCTGTAAAAAGGATAATGAAACGCCCGAGCCGAATGACGGAAACGATGAGTTTTCCGGTTCTATCGCTCCGGAGGGAGAAAATGGTGGTAGCGACGGCACGGAACCCGAGGAGCAGATCGACGAGGGTGATCCGAATGCTACCTATGAAATTTTCACCGCGGACGACCTTAAAAACAAGCTGAAAATGAAGGGAACGTACGTTCTGAAGGCTGATATTGACCTTGGCGGAGCGGAATGGAAACCCATAGGAAGTAGTGCGCACCCATTTTCCGGTACGTTTAACGGCGGCGGCTTCAAAATCTCTAACTTTAAGGTAACCGAAAAGCCTACCGCAAGTGAAGGAGACGTTTCTCTCGCGTTTAAATACGCATACGGCGGATTTTTCGGAGTAACGGAAAACGCTACTGTTAAGGACGTAAAATTTGACGGCGTTACGGTAAACGTTTCATTAAATACAGATAATACCTTTATCTATGCAGGAACGGTTGCCGGATACGCAAAAAGCACGACCTTCAGCGGTATTTCGGTAACAAACACAACGGTTACCGCGCAGAGTGGAGAGTATATAACCTTTGTTGGCGGACTGGTCGGCTGGATGCAGAAGTCCTCGGCAAGAAGTTGCAACGTTAATGCTGTGCTCACCGCAAAAGAGTCTCTTAACGACGCTACCTGCGGCGGAATTACCGGACAGTCAAACGAAAGCGAGTTTACGGGCTGTACCTCGGCGGGAGCAGTTACTTCGATAGCAAAATACGGAAAATCCTATGCGGGCGGTCTTATCGGCTACTGCTCGTCAAGCAAAATTTCGAAATGCGTATCCGCTTCCGCGGTTAGCGCAACCGTAAGCTCATCATCTCCTCAAACGGGTAAAAAGGGTTCTGCCAACGCGGGAGGCTTTGCCGCGATAGTTACCGCTTCGTCTTTTAACAAGCGAACGGAAATTTCCGACTCCTATACCGCTGAAACCTGCACCGTTACCGCTACAGGAAACAAAAACGGCGCCTATGCAGGCGGATTTGGTGCTTCCTCCGAATACGGAATATACAATCACTGTTACAGCCGTTCAAACGTAACGGGAGACAGCACGGGAGACGCCGTATACGTAGCAGGACTTATAGCTTATTTAATGAACCAGAAGGACGTTGCGGACGCTACTCCGTACCCCTATGACACACAGATAAAGAGCTGTTTTTCGATGGGTAACATAACCGTTAAAATTCCGACAAAGGCATACTTTATAGGGACGCTTACCTACTCCGATATATTAATTGAGGGTGAGACGTATATATATTCAAGCGGCTACTATCAGAACATGACCTTCACCGTTAACGCGGACACGCTGAACGGTTCCGAAGAAAAAATTCAGAAAAACGGAAACGCCGTAACCTCTGCTATATACGGAAATATGACCGTTCTTAAAGAAAACTACGGTTACAGCACCGATATATGGGAAATAAAAACAGGGGAAAGCTTCCCAACTCTTAAACCTTTGGTTTAAAATGAATACCATCACGAAAACAAGTCGGCAGACTGTATCTGCCGACTTGTTTTTTTATAAAATTTTCATTACATTTCTCGGTTCACTGTTTTCCGTAGGGAGAGGGCTTCCCCCCGCCGTTTTTAGCGGTATTCTTATTTTGCGATAACCTGCTGTTTTTCAACAGCAAGCTTTACGAAAAGTATACCGATGATAAGAATAACGAGTGAAATAAAGGAAAGGAGCTGCTGACCGTAAACGGTTATGCCGAATATCTTGTTTCCGTTTGACTGAACAGCGCTGAGAATTACTCCGCCAACGGTCGATGCAAGGAAGCCGCAAACACCGCTTACACTTGCTTTAATGGCTGATGCCTGTACGAAATATTTGCGGTCAACGTAGCTGTATGTAAGGTTAAGAAGGTTTTGGCTGGTACCGGCACAGGATACGTTATAAAGAATGGTATACAGTATAACGAGCCACCAAAGCGAAGGGGTGGTAAACATATTAATAACGTAACCGGCGGCGGCTATGTACATTCCGAGCTTAATTCCTTTTGCGTAGGACTTTTTGGTTGAGTAGTGTACTATTGGCATTGAAAAAACAGCTCGAAGTAGGGAAGCGGAGATATTGATAACCTGAACTATACCGACGGAAATCAAAAGATCTTTCGTCTTGTATATGCCCATAAATCCGAGCGTCATGTAGGCGGACATACTCCAGATAGAATGAAGAATTACAGTATAAACAAAGCTTTTGTTTGAGAAAAGAACACGTACTGTTTGCCAGAACGGCTCGTTTTTTTCAGCTGTACTTTTTTCCGTTTTACGGTTTTTCATCAATATAAGACAGATGAAATCGAAAACGTTTGAAATAAGCATTACCGTTGCGATAAATAAAAATCCGCCTTTTACATTTCCCGCTGCAATGAAGCGGTCAAACGCGGCACCCATCGCAAGACTGACGGCAATACCCGAAAGAAGAGAGATGATTTCCTTGGTAGCGGCAAAGTTTGCGCGTCCGCTCGGTTCAACAAAGGAGTTACCCCAGTTAAAAATCACCGAGGTTACAAGGTTATTACCGAAATACGCGATAAGTATGCAGCCGATGATGATTACGGTACGGAATGCCTGCGGAATATTAAAAAACGGTAATAAGTACAGGAGCAAAAAGAACATCTGACTTACAAAGTGGATCGGTACGGCAACCAGCTTTACGTTTCTTATATGCGGTACGACAAGAAGCGAAAACAGCTGAAAGAGAAATGCAAATGAAATGAGGGATGAAATGATACCGATAACGGAGTCCTCCATTCCCATTTCAGCCAGAAGAGTAGCCAAAAAAACATCAGACACCAAAAGGGCTACAAAGTATTCAAAAGCGCATTCAAGGGTGTACGCCCACCGCGAACGCTTAAACGGCGATGAGGAAAAGTCTTGGTTATCAACTTGATTATCCATAATAATCTCCATTCTGCTGTCAAACGGCAACCTGAAAAATTTTTCTTTTGCAGTATAAAATAGGTAAAACGCTATTTCCTTCATTATAGTATAAAAAAATATTTTTGTCAACAGGTTTTAAATAAAAGCTTAATTAAAACCAAATTATAAAAATAACAGTTAATACAAAAAGGATACCTGAACTGAAAACAGATATCCTTTTTGATTTTTGGTTAACAGTGAGAGGTCAGTTGATAATAAACGCTATGACTGTACTTTAAAACGGTCTGTGGCAGCTTCTTAAAAAGCTTAAGTCGTTTTTATCGTCGGAGTCTACGCGACGCTCGTTGTCAAGGTCTTTTCGTTTGCCCTCGTAATAATCTCTGCGATTTATATTACCGCGTTCGTTATATTTTCCGTCGGACGAGGCTGCTTTACCCGAAAAGAGTATATCGCCGCTACGGTTTTGCGTAGATGAGGATTGCCCGGAAAAGCAGTTCGGCTTACAGCCTACGTCGAACGACGGATTGGTGATATAAAAGTTATTCTTGCACTCAGCTCTTTCCGTCGCGATACCGAGAGCCTCGGCGAAACGCTGATAGTGAACTATCTCACGGGCGCGGAGGAATTTTATAGGCTCGCGTACGTCGGGATCGTCGGTAAGACGAAGAATATTGTCGTAGGTCGTGCGTGCCTTCTGCTCCGCTGCAAGGTCCTCGTTTAAGTCGGTGATTATATCGCCCTTGCTCTGCATAAACGCGGTGGTATAGGACATACCCGAAGCCGCCTGCGGATAAATGCCCGCGGTGTGGTCAACGAAATAGGTGTCAAAGCCGCTTTCCTTGATCTCGCACGTTGAAAGGTTTCTGGTAAGCTGATAGAGGATTGTCGATACTATTTCAACGTGAGCAAGCTCTTCTGTTCCGACGTCGGTAAGAATACCCGTTACCTCGCGGTAAGGCATGCCGAAACGCTGAGAAAGATAGCGAAGCGATGCGCCTACTTCGCCGTCGGGGCCGCCGAGCTGTATTTGGATATAATTATGAGTGATAATGTATATCTAAACTGTTCTCTTTTTTGTTAAATACGATTTCTGACACAACACTTCTTAACGCTTGATTTTTTGCCGCTTCTTCTGTGCTTGGTTCTTTGATTAATTTTAAGACGTCCTTTATTTTTTGGGTATATGCTGCTTGGTCTATTTTATCGGTTGCCTTTGGTTCTTGGTTTAAAAGTTCTTTTATTTTTTTTATGTTATCGTTTATTCTGAGTTTGTTTTGCTTATATTCTTCGATGGAGTCAATACCTTTTTCATAAGCTTCCCGGATTCGGTCAAGCTTTTTTTCTTCCTGAGCTATCAGCTTTAAATAATTACTTGTTGTATCGGCTTTAGGTTTTTCTTTCTGTTCTACATGAACGTTTCCAGTGCGTACGGTTTCTTCAAGTGCCTTTATTACAATATCATTTGCTTTGTTTATTGTAATGCCGTGTGATATATGACAAAGACCTTTTGCGTAATTATGACATTGAATAGAACCGTTTGCTTGTCTGACTAAAGTAGCGCCGCAGCAGTCGCAACGTACAAGTCCCTTAAGCATAAATTGCACCGGCTGTTCTCTTCGTTGGTGCTTAGCGTATAATGTTTTCTCTGTTTTGATTTTATTTTGAACAGCATCCCAAACGTCTTTTGAAATGATAGGTTCGTGCGCTGCATCGATAACTAATAAATTATCGCTGTCATATTTTCGTTTTGATGCCGCTCTTCCTTCTTTTGACCAACGGATTTTTCCTATGTAAACAGGATTTTGCAGAGTATAAGATACCCACCTGTTATCCGGAGGGTTTCCGAAGCTCGTAACAAGCCCTTCGTTTGCTAACCGCAAAGCAATAGCTCTCATTCCTTCGCCGTTTAAATATGATTGAAAGATATTCTCAACGATAGGTGCTTTTTCGTTTTTTATATACGTCTTGCCGGAGAGGGTGTACCCGAGCACGCCTCTTGTCATAGCTTCGCCGCGAGAAGCTTTTTCGAGCATTCCTCGCTTTACTTCTGAAGAAAGATTGATAAGGTAGTACTCGTCCATCCACTCAATAATACGCTCAATAAGAGAACCGAATGGTCCTTCGATAATTGGCTCGGATACCGAAATAACCTCTATTTTGCGTTTATTAAGCAAAGACTTATATACAATAGATTCCTCTTGGTTTCTTGCAAATCGGCTGAATTTCCAAACAAATATAGCCTCGAACGGACAGTCTTTTTCCTTTGACAGAGCTATCATATTGTTAAACTCTGTGCGGTGCTTAACACTCTTTGCTGAAATTCCGTCGTCATAAAAGACAAGATTATCCGGGATTATATAATTATTCTTTTTTGCGTGCTCATAAATACGTTTTAATTGGCTATCCGGTGAGTATTCGTCTTGTCGATCGTCGGAAACTCTTATGTATGCTGCACCTATTTTCATTAAAGCTCCTTAAAGTGTTTTATAAATTTGTTTTAGCTCTGCTTTGGCAGGGCTTTTTTATTTTGGCTCCTCTTTTCCGTTGCTTCTAATTTTTTAATAGTTTTTTTGTTTTCTTTGATATTTTCGTCGAGCTTTAAAATTGACGATTTAAGTTGTTTTTCAATATTATCTTTTTCTGCATATAATAAACCAAAGTTATATGTCAAAAAGAGCATATGTTTACACGGTTTATGGTGTACTAAAAAATCCTTACACGTGCAGTCGTTTAAAGTGGTATTATAATTATCTGGTTCTGATTGTGCTTTAATTGAAGCCTTAACATCTATACCAAGAGACAGTATATTAATTTCAGAATTAAATATGTTTCCGAGCCGCCCTACCGAGATGCTGTAAAGATAATCATCCAAATTGGAAATAATATTTTTGTTAGAAAAATCTTTAAGTGCATCTGACAATATTTTTTTAGTTTCGTTAACAGTTTGTTCTGCTTTGGAGCGGGTTTCATCTGCATCCTTTTCCGCCTTTGAGCGAATTTCTTTTGCATTTTGTTCAGCTTTGGCTCGGATTTCCTCGGCGTCGTTTCTTGCTCGTTTTACACTTGGAAGGCTTTCGAGTATTCCTGATATTCCGACGGCAATCATCGGAAAACAAACTGCAATAGAAAATGCAATCCCTAAAAATATTTCCATATTAAAGTTACCTTTTAATTAAATTTCGCGCGGTCAACAAAATTATTATAGACCTCTTTTTCAAGAGGGCTTGTTAAAAATTTATTTCGTTTATAAAGCACCTTCATGTGTTTTGCACGTGTTTGGGCGACATACAAAGGAACTTTACAATAACTCACAATATCCTGCGCGGTATGAAGATCGAGTTCCCAGAGAACACATGCCGGACAGAGAAGCCGAGCAGCAAACATATCCGCTTGCTGTTCACACTTTGGTTTGGGAGAAATTTGTTTTATGTCCGCGTACTTTACGTGCGCAAGCTCGTGTTCAAGAAAGATATGACCAAGTTCATGAGCTATTGTAAAGCGTGAAATCTCAATCGAATTTAGGTCATTATAAATAATGAACCATTCGTCGCCGTCAAAGAAGGACCTTAAG
>JAZRDX010000183.1:0-1806 GCA_045660565.1 Eubacteriales bacterium | reverse complement strand
TAGTAACCCGTTGACGGGTGGCTTGTTGTCCTTTGCATGGCTGGCAGGCCAATTCAAAACGCACTTGTGCGTAGCCAGTAACGTTTAGGGCTATGCCCGAAACTGAAATACCCCCCGTTATACGGGGGGATTTTTATTTATTTGTTTAGTTGGAAAGTATAATTGCCTGTGCCGTCGGTTCCTTTGCGTTTTCATCTAACCCTATCAGCCTTACCTTGCATATCTGCTCGGTAAGGCATTTTTTGCCTTCTGCTTTAACTCTTATAAAGTTTTCAGTGTGTCCGTAGAGAAAGCCTGCCGAGTAGGTTTCAAATAAAACGGAAAGCTCCTCTCCCGAATTTACGAGGCTTGATATTATTTCTCTTCGGCTTTCCTCTACCGCTGCCGAAATTTTTTCGCATCTTTCCGCCTTTACCTTTTCGTCAACCTGCATCGGCATTTCCGCCGCTTCCGTTCCCGGACGCTTTGAGTACGGGAAAACGTGAGCGGAAAGCAGGGAAAGCTTTTTGACGTTTTCAAGAGTTGTATTAAAGTCCTCCTCTGTCTCTCCGGGAAAGCCGCAGATAATATCGGCGGTAAACATTACGTTTGGAATAGCGGCTCTCACCGCCTCGCAGTTTCTCATCAGCATATCGGTATTATATCTTCTGCGCATAGCGTTAAGCGTCTTTGTGCAGCAGCTTTGCAGTGAAAGGTGGAAATGGGGGCAGATTTTTTTAATACCCTTGATGCTATCGGCAAATCTTTGATTTATAAACGCCGGGTTAACAGAGCTGAGGCGTATTCTTTCGATTCCATCGATTTCGGAAAGAGCCTTCATAAGCTCGGTCAGGTTATACTGATACGAGCAGGTTTCGATACCGGTAAGCACTATCTCTTTATATCCGAGTGCGGCGACGTGCTGCACCTCTTTTATAACGTCCTCGGGAAGCTTTGAGCGGACGGGACCTCTTACCTTCGGGATAACACAGTATGCGCATCTGTTTTCGCATCCGTCTTCAATTTTAATATATGCCCTTGTGTGGTCGGGCTTTTTTACAGAGTAGCTTTCGTACTCGCTTGTAGTGTCAAGTCGTCCGAAAATCGGCTCGGGTATTTCCTTTCCCACTATTTCAAAAACAGCGCGCGCGGCGTCAAGCTTTGAGGCATTTCCCGAAACGTATTTTACACCCGGAATATTGGCAACACCGTCGGGATTAAGCTGGGATTGACAACCGGTAACGATTATGGGCGCATCGGGGCTCAGCTTATGCGCTCTGTTGATCATTTTGCGTCCCTTTTTCTCGCTTTCCGCGGTAACTGCGCAGGTGTTTATTATGTATGCGTCGCATTTTTCGGTAAAAGGCTTAATTATTACTCCGCGCTCTTCGAGGTATTCCGAGATGGCGCGGCTTTCGTATTGGTTAACTCTGCAACCGAGGGTGCAGACGGCAACACTTATTTTATCTCTGTCGTGCATTTGATTCTCCGTTCCGGGTTATAAATTACTCTTTTAAATAAATGATAGCATAAAAGCCTTGAAAAATCAAGAGAGGGCGGATAATTTCATACCGAAATTTAATTTCGCATAAGTATAATAAGGTATAATTTATAATTCGACAAAGCTTTTGCGGAAAAATTGGAGAGATTTTAAGCTACCGATTTTTAACCGCCTTATTTTAAGATTTCGGACTAACTTGAAGGCATACTGAGAAAAATGGGAAATTTTTCACAGCCTTTTTGATTTTCGCTTGTTGAAGATGTTATTTTTGAGGTTCAGAGTAACGGGATTATCTGTTTATTTTCAACATGAGGGCTAAGTCGGAT
>JAZRDX010000182.1:0-2597 GCA_045660565.1 Eubacteriales bacterium | reverse complement strand
TCGGCATTGAACACGTCGGAAGCACCTCTGTCGAAGGAATGTCTGCCAAGCCTTGCATTGATATTGATGTGATTATTAAGGATTCCTCAGTATTTGCTGCGGTGGTTGACGGTTTGGAAGCAATCGGATATATCCACGAGGGTGATCTTGGTATTAAGGATAGAGAGGCATTTAAGTATTCGGGCAAAGAGTATCTGCAAATGCATCACTTGTATGTATGTCCGAAATGCTCGGAAGAATTGCACCGTCATATTACATTCAGAGATTTCCTCCGAAGCAATCCCGAAGCGGCAAAAAAGTACAGCTTGATAAAAGAAAAAGCCGCCGAGTTATTTCCAAACGATATAGACGGATACATAGAATACAAATCACCGTGCATTGAAGAACTGTATAAAGAATGCGGTTTGAAATAAACAAATTCCAATTTGTCGGGGAGAACAATACACACAAAGGGCTGACGGAAAACAACCGTCAGCCCTCAAAATTTGCGGCGCAGTAGACAAAGAGAATCCGGATTAAAAGGGAATTATACCGTTCTGACAAAGACAAACTGAATTGTCATAAAGGCAACGTATATGCCGAGAAGCAGGATTCCCTGCCATCTGGAAAGCTTTCCTCTGAAAAGGGTGGGAAGCGTCATAAGTCCCATAACGGTCAGCATAACGGGGATATCAAGCACTAAAGAAGCGTTCTGACCGAAGAGAAGTGAGTTTTCGGGCACGGGAAAAGGGTTAATTGTAACCGCGACACCCGATACAAGCACGAGGTTAAAGATGTTGGCACCAATGATGTTACCGAGCGAAAGTGCGCCGTGTCCCTTGATAAGTGAGGTGATCGCCGTAACAAGCTCCGGTAAAGAGGTGCCGACAGCGACAACGGTAAGTGCGATAACCGACTCGGGAATGCCAAGCTGTCCCGCAATAGCAGTAGCGTTTTCAACGAGCAGGTATGCGCCAAGGGCGATTAAACCTGCGCCAAGTACAAGCATAAGAATATCTTTTACAAGCTTTCCTTCCTTTTTGGCGTCTTTACTGCTTTCCTCTGTATGATCAAGCTCTTCCAAAACGGGGTTCTTCCTCATAGAAAGAACGTTCATCAGCATATAGAAAACAAATCCAAGAAGCAGAATGATACCCGTTACACGGGTAAATTTACCTCCGGTGTAGGCAGTTACAGCATAATAAACGGCAACTGCGAAGAAAAAGCTGACGGGGAAAATAAGCGCTTTGCGATTCGCTTCAGCGGGTTTTATAGCTATCGTAATAGCGGCTATTAATGCGGTATTACAAATGATTGAACCGATAGCGTTGCCGTATGCGATCTCGCCTGCGCCGCCCGCCGCACCCATAGCTGAGGTCATTACCTCCGGCAAGGTAGTGCCGATAGAGACAACCGTAGCGCCAATTAAGACTTCGGGAAGCTTCAAACGTTTTGCAATTGAAACGGCGGCATCAACAAACCAATCACCGCCTTTTATGAGTAAAAGAAATCCGATAGCGAGGAGTATGTATTGCATAATATTTTCAAAAATCATAATTTTCTTCCTTTTTTTAATCGTTTTATCCCTGTTAAATTAATGCCGTTCAAAACATTCTGTGCGCTGTGCTTTCTGTAACAAAAACAGAAGGAATCGGCGTCATGGAAAGTGCGATAGACAAAAGAGAAACGTTGAATATCACTCTCTCTGTTGCTGATGCCTTATATAGTCTACCATAACTTGTCTTAAATATCAACCCTAAAGACAGAAATTTTCTAAAATTTCTTTCCGTTCAAATGTTAAATAAAGAAAAAACGCCGCTATAGGTTAAAAGGAACCTTTAGCGGCTATTTTTGTCAAGAGCATTTTTATTGGTAATCCACAACGCCTACCCAGGACATAAGGAGCTCGCGCTCCTCTTCGTTGCCCTTTACTGACTGAGATGCGGCAACGATTGGCAGCCACTTCTGAACGTACTGCTTTGCGGTATCGCTCTTTTTGCAGAATGTGGTAAGATAGGTTTCAGCGCCGGAAACGTCGCCGCTGAGCCGGAAGAGGAGGTAGGTACGCGCAACGTCAGCAGATGCGTTACCCTGTGTTGCGTGAGACCAGTCGAGAATGTAAGGGGTTCCGTCCTCCGCTATGATGATGTTAGAGGGGTTGAAGTCTCCGTGGCAAACCTTGTTGTGCTTCGGCATACCCTCAAGACGGGTGTGGAGGTCGTAACGGGTGGTAGCATCAAGCCCCGTTTCGGAAATCTTTCTGTTCATTTTATCTTTAAGCTTGTTGAGAAGGCGGCAGGTCTTACTGTGAACGTCCATCTGAAGGTCAACCAGAAGCTCAATGTATTCCTCCTTCTTTTCGGGGTTCTCTTCCATAAGCTGTGCAAGTGTCTTTCCGTTTATAAATTCGGAGATTATCGCCCACTTGCCGTCTATCATGGTAACCTCGAGGATTTTCGGAATGTTAAGCCCCGTTTCCTCTATTCTTGCCTGATTAAGTGCCTCGTTAAGCACGTCAGCCTTGGAATACTCTGCGCTGAAAACCTTGATGGCCCTGTCGCCGTCGCGGTAGACGGTCTTATTCTTTCTTACTGCAATTACTTTGTCAAGCTTCATTT
>JAZRDX010000181.1:0-13843 GCA_045660565.1 Eubacteriales bacterium | reverse complement strand
CTTTTTTTACTTTTTTCCTCTCCTTTCTTCCTTTTTTATCTATATCAAAAGGCTTACAGCCTTATTTTTAATTTAAATTCTCTTAAACTATAAATTTTACCTCCGTTTCCGTTAAATTTTTTGTTTTTGCAACCCTCACTTTCTGTTTTCAGACTAATTTTTTTATCTTTAAATTTTTCAGTATTACTTATAGGCATTCCCCTTTTCTTTTTTTGGAGTAATTACATTTTAATTAGTTTTCTTTTGGAACTATCAGTCCGTAATGACCGTCCTTTCTGAGATAAACAACGTTCATTTTTTCCGTCTTTTCATTTAAAAATACGAAGAACTGGTGTCCGAGCATATTCATTTGAAGTATTGCTTCGTCGGTTGACATCGGCTTGAATACGAACTCTTTAACTCTCACGGGAGCCTCGAAGGCTTCCTCAACTATCGGTTCGTTATCGGGGATGTCAAACGAAAAGTCCTTCGGCATAATGTTTTCTCTCAGCCGTTTACCAAGCTTTGTTTTGTTCTTGCGAAGCTGTCTTTCTATTGACTGCATAACCGAGTCAAGTGCATTCTGAAAGGTGCTGTCCTCTTCTTCGCCTCTGAACATCATGCCGCCGCTTGATATGGTAAGCTCCAAAATCTCTGAATTTTTACGTTTGCGTAGAGTTATATGAGCTGTCGCGTCATCTCTGAAAAACTTATCGTATTTCGATAGCTTTCTTTCCGCAAGCTCATAAAAGTCTTTTGGAACGTCCATTTGTCTGCCAACTACATTGATCCTCATAAAATCCCACCTTTTCGAGAAATTGTTAGGAGTTTCCTCTTAACTGATTACATTATATCAAAGAAACTCAGTTCAGTCAATGGATTTTTTGTGAATATTATACAAATACAAAAGTTACAAATTAATTTATTTGTAGCTATTGACATATAGGCGGATTTGTGATATAATAGAGGTGTTGTGAGTCGTGAAAGAAAAAACTGCCCACGCAGTTACAAACGAATTTGCAAAGGAGGATATTATCCTCCCGTTTTTATTTTTCCGAAGCTTTTTCTGTAGACCTTGGAAGAAAAATATGATCGCCGTGCGACTTTCAGATAAAAATAAAAACCTTATTGGCTTTTTAAAAGCGCAATAAGGTTTTCTGTTAGTCTGATTATTTCGCGGTAATGTATCCGAGAGCGGTAAGAAGCTCAGCGGAAAGAAGCGCGCCTCCCGCTGCTCCTCTTAAGGTGTTATGGGAAAGTCCGATAAATTTCCACTGGAACAGCTTATCCTCGCGAAGACGTCCTGCGGTGATACCCATTCCGTCCTCTACGTCTCTGTGAAGCTTTGCCTGCGGGAAGTTGTCTTCCTCAAAGTAGGTGATGAACTGCTTCGGAGCGTGGGGGAGATTCAGCTCCTGCGGCTTGCCCTTGTATGCCGCCCATCTTTCGAGAATCTGCTCCTTGGTGGGCTTTTTCTTGAAGTTTACGAATACTGCCGCAGTATGACCGTCGGAAACGGGAACGCGGAGGCACTGTGCCGAAATTTTCGGGGACTGAGCCTTTACTATCTCGCCGTTTTCAACGGTACCCCATACCTTAAGCGGTTCTTCCTCGCTCTTTTCTTCCTCGCCACCGATGTAGGGGATGATGTTGTCGAGTATTTCGGGGAATTCCTTGAAGGTCTTTCCTGCGCCCGAAATAGCCTGATAGGTGGTTACCGCTACCTCGGTAGGCTCAAACTCCATAAGGGGAGCGAGAAGCGGAACGTAGCTCTGGATAGAACAGTTGGGCTTTACCGCGATAAAGCCTCTCTTGGTGCCGAGACGCTTTCTCTGATCCTCAATGATCTTGGCGTGATCGGAGTTTATCTCCGGAACCATCATGGGAACGTCGGGTGTCCATCTGTGAGCGGAGTTGTTGGAAACAACGGGAGTTTCCGCCTTAGCGTAAGCATACTCAAGCTCCTTTATCTGATCCTTGGGCATATCGACCGCGCAGAAAACAAAGTCAACCTTAGATGCAACCTCGTCGATCTTGGACGCGTCTAAAACTATCATATCTTTAACATATTCGGGCATAGGTGTTGCAAGCTTCCATCTTTCACCAACGGACTCCGTGTAGGTTTTACCCGCGGAGCGTGCGCTTGCCGCAACAGCGGTTACTTCATAAAAGGGGTGGTTGTCAAGAAGCGTTAAAAAACGCTGTCCTACCATACCCGTAGCACCTATAACGCCGACTTTAAGTTTCTTTTCCATAGTAAATTTATCTCCTTGATTGTGCTTAAATTATACGTAAATATATAACATATTTATAATATCACTTATTTTACTGTTTGTCAATATTAAGTGAGTATTTTTTGAAAAAATAATCCAAAACGTCTGCTTTCAGACGTAAAAAAAGCATTTCTGCCGTTATCAAACGGCAAATCCGCCGTCAACGCCTATTATCTGACCTGTGATAAAGCTCGCTTCGTCTGAGGCTAAAAAGAATGCGAGAGAGGCAACGTCCTCGGGTTTTCCCAGCCTGCAAAGCGGTGTTTCGTCGGTGAGGGACTTAAGCGTTTCCTCATCAACACACGCGTTCATTTCGGTAGCGATAACTCCCGGCTCGATGCAGTTTACCGTTATTCCCGACGGCCCAAGCTCCTTTGCGAGTGCCATAGTCATTCCGCGAAGCCCCGCCTTTGAAGCGGAGTAGTGAACCTCACACGAGGCGCCCGTCTTTCCCCACATCGAACCGATATTGATTATACGCCCGAATTTTTTCGAAATCATCACTTTTGAAGCCTCACGGGTTACGTAGAACGCACCCGAAAGATTGGTTCCGAGCATTTTCTCCCAGCTTTCGTTCGATATGTCCGTGAAAAGCTTTATTTCCGCTATTCCCGCGTTATTGATTAAAACGTCAATTCCACCAAGCCTTGACAAGGCAGTCTGTATCGCTTTTTCAGCCTGCTCGGGGCTGCTTATATCCGCTTTAATGGCAAACGCTCCCGTTTCCTTCGAAAGCTCCTCGGCGGCACTGTCCGAGCTTTTATATATGAAAGCAACGGTGTGTCCCTCGGCGGTAAACCGTTTTACGGTAGCTTTGCCGATTCCGCGAGAACCGCCTGTTATAAGTACATTCATTGGCTTTTCCTTTCTTACGCTTATATTAAATCAGCTGTAAACCTCTATCGCGGTTTTTATAAATTCCTGAACCGCGCGGCTCTTGTATCGGTTCTTTTTAAAGCCTATCTTAAGTTTACGAAGTGAGTTAACCTCCAAAAGCTTATAGAAAAAGCATTTTCCCGATTCGGCAGAGGAGTATATAAGCAGATCGGGGATAAGGGAAACACCCATTCCCGCGCGTGTCATATTATATGACGTTATCATCTGGTCGGGATATATTTTTACGTTTGGAACAAACCCCGCTTCAGCGCAAAGCTCCAACGAGTGATAGTGTGAGTAGTTTCCTTTTTTCAGTATAACAAATTCCTCGTTTTTAAATTCCGAAAGACTGACCGCGGGGCAAGAGGAGGTTAAGTGTTTTCCGTTTTTTATATCCTTAGCGGTAAGACGGTAACCGGCAAGACGTTCATTAACAGGAAGCTTTTTGGGAACACAAAGTATTATATGCTCGTTTGCAAGCGGATGTGATTCGTAAAGCTCCGAGTCGAACTGATAGTCGATAAGCAGGTCAACGCTTTCGTCAAAAAGCTTATTTTGAAGGTCGTGAGAATTGGATTCCACCATCTCAATATCGATACCGCCGTATTTGTTTTTAAACTCTATAATTATCTTCGGATAGATAAAGGACGATATGTAGTTTTCTCCGCTTACCGTTATTTTTCCGGTTTTAAGCTCGGACATATCGTTAAGTCTTTCGGTAAGACCGCTTTTTATAGCGAGTATTTTTTCGGCGGCTTCAATATACACTCTGCCTTCCTCTGTAAGAGCTATCGGCTGGCTTCCTCTGTCGAATATGGTTATTCCGAGCCTTGTCTCGGTTTTCTTTATTGATGAGGAAAGCGCAGGCTGAGAAACAAAGAGCTTCTTTGCAGCTCCGGAAAAGCTTTTTTCCTTGTATACCGCGTATACGTAGTCGATTTCGTCGTACATTAAAAAATCCTTTCTTTTTCAGGCTTCGGTATTTACCGAAGAAAAGCAATGCCGCTTGAGTAGTGAAGGTGAAAACAGCATGGGGAGTTGTTATAAATTCCGGTTATGGTTTTTGAAAACCTCTATATATTTTTATTATAACATGTTTTTTAGCAATAATCAAGACAGAGTGGCAAAATTTTAAAAATGTTTAAATTATGTTACATTTTAAAAATAAAAAACCTTGCAGAAGGCTTTCCTTAAGCAAGGTTGTTTTTAACGGTATTACAGCTTATTAAATGAGATTATTCTAATGAGGTTTTGATGCAGACGCAAGGCGGTTAAATTTTTTTTCGTTTTGCAAAGTGCTGTGTCATTTTGTTAATGCTTCTGAGCAAAACGTCTCCCGTAAGTCTTTTTTTGCTTTGACTTTTGCTTTCCGCTGAAAATTCTTTTATTGCCCCACGGATTGCCTCGGCGTCGTCAGAAGAAAATATTTTTTCAATAACCTCAGAGGTGTATTTATAACCAAACTCTATCATATTATCGATTTTGTTCGGATCAAATACGAAGTTTTCAAATCTACCCTTGCTCGGGAAACGGTACAGCTTAATTATTTTATTGTTAAAGTCTTCGTTTTCAAAAAAGTAATCGCATCCGTCGAAATAAATACAGAAAATACAGTCAAGCTCTGCATCTAACAGGGGATAAACGGGGATATTGTCAATAAAGGCGCCGTCGAAATATGTACAACCGTTGATTCTAACACCTTTTCCGAAGATAGGAATTGCCACAGCGGCGCATAAGTAATCCTGCCGCTCCTTTGCGGATAACTGATTAAAAAGTATATATTCGGCTTTCTTTTCGGAATAATTCCATACGGTAGCGTATACGTTACCCATAAAGCTGTCATCGTCGCATACCAAATCGCAAAGCTTGCCCATAAGCTTTGAATTTCCCGAAAAAGAGGGAAAAAAGCTACCTGTTTCCTCTGTTTTAAGCTTTTTCCATTCCGCCGTAAGGGCGTCAAGTTTTTGAGTTGAAAATGCATACGCGGATAAAGCGCCTATTGATGACGCGCTTATGAATTTTATATTATCCGCTGAAAAACGTTCGGAAATAGCTTTAAGGCATCCGATTTCGTATGCTCCCTTACTCATTCCCCCCGCAAGTACAATGCCAATGTTCATATAATTCCCCATATGTATATATTTTCTCGTCAAAAAACAACAAATTCCTTTATATTATAACATATTTATGCCTATTTGTCAACCTATGCCGACATGTAATTTTAGATAGAAAAATATGTATAAAAAGGCATATTTTAGTGATAAAAAGGAAAAGACGGGTAAAAAAATAATAAAACTCCGTCGATTGCCGCGTAAAAACGTCGCAAAAGCAGATGAAATAATAAAAATCCGACTCAAAATGAAATGATATTTGCCAAAAGGCATAGATGCCTTTCGGGTTCACTTCAAAATGGATCGGATTTTTAAATTTCTTTTTCTGCTTCAGGCTTTTCTCCGTAGCGAAGATATCGAAGCTCCTTCTGCATCTCAAGCATTCGTGCGTGAAGCTCGTCGTTTTTTGCGTGAATGTATTCCGAGGTTATTCCCCCCTCGGGAACCTCAAGATGAATCGGTGCTTCGTCAATAAGAACCCATTGTCTCTGCTTAAAAGGCTTGTAAAGTCCGTCTATGCAGACCATAAGAATGTCGACGTCAGCTTCAAGAGCTACTCTGACAAATCCCGGTTTAAAAGAACGTATTTTTCCGTTATACGAGGAAACACCCTCGGGGAACATTGCAAGGCTGTATCCCTTTTTAAGAAGGTCTACCGAGCGTGTAAACCACGTGGTTTCGATAGCGCCTCTGTCAAGCGGAATGCATCTTGTTCTGTTAAGGAGCCATATAAGTATCTTTTTCCTGTATAGATCCTTTGCCGCAAGCGTAAAGATTCTGTCATGCTTAAATACGGTTCCGAGTATCGCGCCGTCTATAAAATAGATGTGGTTTGCAATAACAACCGTACCTTTTCGGAGCTTATTTTTCTGATTAAGTCTGTTTCTGTAAAGTACCTTTGGGCGGTAGAGAAGATGAACCGCTAAAACTGCAAGAAATCTGACTATATATCCGAGAACGAAATTAAATATTCCGACAATAACGCGGAAAAAAGATTTCAAAAGTCTTGTCAGACCTTTCATTTCAGCACTCCTCCTTCTTTTTAATAAGCTTCCGATTATATTTTATACCAAAAAAATATTGAACGACAACGTTATAAAACAGTGTCGGGTATAAATTACGTTTCGTGTTAATTTAGATTAAAGAAAGAGGAACAAACTCTTTTTATGGAATTTGTTCCTTTTCTTTGAGTACACTTAGTGTAGTGTTTCTGTGCTTTAAACCCACCCCTTGCGGGGTAAATGCAGAAAGCCTTGCGTGTCGCATGACACGCCGAAATTATTCGGCAGTCTGCTCGGCGCCAATCTCGTCCTTGTCGAGAATATCGACTCTAACGTGAACGTCGGCGATAACAGCCGCCGCCTTCATTACGGTGCGAATTGCTTTCGCAATTTTTCCGTGGCGGCCTATAACCTTACCCATATCCTCGGGAGCAACACTGAGCTGGAGTAAAACGTCCTTCTCGGTTCCTTTTTCGATGATATTTACCTCGTCGGGCTTGGTTACGATGGGCTTAACTACCGTAGACAGTACTTCTTTAAGCTCTATCACTTTTCGAACCTGCCTTTAAGATTTAACCGATGTTGCACTTGTTAAGAAGGTCCTTAACGGTTTCGGTGGGCTGAGCGCCGTTAGCGATCCACTTGTTAGCCTTCTCGGTGTCGATTTTTACAGTTGCGGGCTCGGTGGTGGGATCGTAGTATCCGATCTCCTCGATGAATCTTCCGTCTCTGGGATAACGAGAGTCAGCAACAACAACGCGGTAGAAGGGAGCCTTCTTCATTCCCATTCTCTTAAGTCTGATTTTTACCATTTCTTTGTCCTCCAAAAATTTTTATTATTTTTTATTTTTTTATTTTTAAAAGGTTTTCCCTTTGTAAAAAACTTAGTGATTAATTTATTTTATACCTTGAGAGTATACTGTTAAAACAGCATTATACTTTTTTCGTTCCGGGAGCCGCCCGGCAGTTGCCTAACCGTATACTGTTAAAACGGCATTCTGCCCTTTCTTCCGAAAAGGTTTCCAAACATTCCGCCTCTGCCGCTTGCAAGCTGCTTCATCATCTTGTTTACCTGCGCGTACTGATTAAGGAGCTTGTTTACCTCCTCAACACTGGTACCGCTTCCTGCCGCTATACGCTTTTTGCGTGAGCCGTTAATAATATTCGCGTTTATGCGTTCCTTTTTGGTCATTGAAAGAATTATGGCTTCCATGCGGTCTATCTGCTTTTCGTCTATCTTTGCGTCCTTAAGCTGACCGGGCTTTATTCCGGGGATCATTCCCGCGAGCTGCTCAATGGAGCCCATCTTTCTTACCTGCTTGAACTGGTCGAGATAATCCTCAAGCGTAAAGCTTGACTCGCGGATTTTCTTTTCCATTTCAGCCGCTTTTTTCTGGTCGTACGCCGCTTCAGCCTTTTCAATAAGGGAAAGAACGTCTCCCATTCCGAGGATTCTTGACGCCATTCTGTCGGGGTGGAACGGCTCTATTGCGTCCATCTTTTCACCTGTACCGACGAATTTAATTGGCTTTCCGGTTACGCATCTTATGGAAAGCGCGGCACCGCCTCTGGTATCACCGTCAAGCATTGTAAGTATTACACCCGTAATGCTGAGAAGGTTATTGAAGGTTTCGGAAACGTTAACCGATTCCTGACCTATCATAGAGTTAACAACGAGCAGAATTTCGGTGGGATTTACCGCTGCCTTAATCTTTTTCAGCTCGTCCATCAGTACCTCGTCGATCTGCAGACGTCCCGCAGTGTCGAGGAATACCATGTCAAGACCGTTTTTCTTTGCGTGCTCAACTGCCGCCTTTGCAATCTCAACGGGAGAAATTTTATCTCCGAGAGAGAATACCGGAACGTCAATCTGCGCGCCGAGGGTTTTAAGCTGCTCGATAGCCGCGGGACGGTAAACGTCGCAGGCAACCATCAAAGGGTGCTTACCCTGTTTTTTGTACATAAGAGCGAGCTTTCCGGTGTGGGTTGTTTTACCGGAACCCTGAAGACCGCACATCATAATGACCGTAGGCGGCTTTGAGGCAATTTCAAGCTTCGAATTGGAGCCTCCCATAAGAGAGGTAAGCTCTTCGTTTACTATCTTTACTATCTGCTGCGCGGGAACAAGGCTTTCAAGAACCTCGGAACCGACCGCGCGCTCGGTAACCGTTTTTATGAAATCACGAACTACCTTAAAGTTTACGTCAGCTTCTAAAAGCGCAAGCTTGATTTCACGCATACCGACCTTGACGTCGGCTTCGGTAAGCTTACCCTTGCTTCTGAACTTCTTGAAGGCTTCGGAAAGTTTGTCGGTTAAGCTTTGAAACATAAGGTTCTCCTTAAATCAGATTTTTAAGTGCCGTAAGACTCTCGGTAAATTCTTTTTCCGCTCCGAGGCTTTCGGCTTTTTCGGTTATCTCGTCAAGTGCCGAGTAAAGCTTTGAAAGTTTTACGCTAAGACCGAGCTTTTCTTCAAAAAATTCAAGAGAAGTCTCAGCCTTTACAATGCAGTCGCGCACGCCCTGACGGGTTATTCCGACGTTTTCGGAGATTTCCGCGAGCGACTGGTCCTCGTTATAATATAGGTTTAAAATCTCTGCCTGACGCTCGCTTAGCAGCGGAGCGTATATGTCGTAGAGGCGCACCATTTCAATTTTCATTTTAAAAATCACGCCTTTCCGCAGTTGCTGTAAAGTAAAACACTTTACACATTATAGCACAACCTTTTATGTTTGTCAAGAGGTTTAGAAAAATAATTTCATTTTCTCTTTTTTTTAATATTTTTTATGTTGCGTTATAGAGATTTTGTTATTTTCAATTTTAAACCTATCTTTTTTTCATTACTTTTCTTGGTTTCTGCTGCACCTATCTCCGTAGGGCGGTGCCTTGGTGCCGCCGTTTTTATTTTTTCCTATTTGAACTATTCTTTTTATGTTCCTTTTCTTGGTTTCTGTCGTCAGAAAAAAGAAAAGGAACCAAAAGAAAAAAGACCGTGGGTGTAAAATTTCTGCCTTATACCGTACTAATGCCACCAAAAAGCACGGCGGCATTTTTACAAATTTCGTCTCGGCGAAATTTGTAAAACGTAGGCTTTATTTTGATGCGGTTGGTGGAAATTTTTAGCCTTTGCTATCCGCTAACCCGACCAAACACCACGGTCGGGTTTTTGAAAACACCCAAAGGTGATTTTCAAACCGCGGTATTTTATTTTCAAGCCAGCGGGGGCTACCCGCCCAAAAGGTTACATTCAAATCGTGGAATATTGTTTTTTGTGTAGGGACCGCACGAACTTTAGTTCGTTATCCCGAACGGTCCGAAAAATCTCCGCATGCTCCGCGAAACCGCTTTGTTTTCACAAAGTTTCCATCACGGCTATAACCGTCCGGGCGGTTGCCCGGTTTACCTTACTCCGCTCAGAAATGCCACCGCTTTGCCGAGTATCTTTATGCGGCTCATTTCTTCGCCAACATAAACAAACGGAGAAAAATCCGGGTTTTCAGGCTGAAGCACAAGCTTATTCTTGTCCTTGTACACCCTTTTCAGTGTTGCTTCGTCCTCGACAAGTACAGCCGCAATCTCACCGTTTTCAACATCGCTTTGCGAATGTATATACACTATGTCTCCGTCGTTTATTCTCGCGCCTATCATACTCTCGCCCTTGCAGTAAAGACAGAAGTCCGCGTTTACCCTCGGTGGGCAGACAAGGTATTCCTCTACGTTTTCCTCCGCAAATATCGGAGCGCCGCACGCGATGCTTCCGAGCAGAGGAATTTTCTTTGCCCCTTCCTCGCTCTCCGCGTCCTCGATAAGTGTTTTCGGAGAGATGTTCAGCGCCTTGGCTATCAGAATGAGCTTTGACTGAGGAATGTCAACAAGTCCAAGCTCGATTTTGTTTATACTTGAACGCGAGGTGTACCCCGAAAGCGAGGCAAGCGTTCCCTGAGACAGCCCAAGCTGCTTACGGGCGTCTCTTATTTTTTCACCGATTTTACTTTGCTTTGTCAATTTTTCTCTCCTTTATTATATATTAGCGTTATTGAATGTAGGTTTATGCGTTTTAAAATCTGTTTTACAATTTTATTGTAGCATATTGTAGAATAAAAATCAACAGATTTCACAAAATGTTTAAAATTTGTGCTTGTAATTCTACAAGTTTTTGTGGTAATATATATGTAGAATGATATTCTACAAGCCGTAAATACAGTAAAAAAACAAAGGGGGGAGACTTATACGAAAAAAAATAAAAATGAAAGCGAGGGTGGGAAATGAACTGCGAAAAGCTTAGAAAATACAGAGAAATGAAAAATCTGACGCAACAGAAGATGGCAAGCAAGCTCGGTATAGCGCATTCGGGGTACGTATGCGTCGAAAACGGTTACAAGGAACCGTCTCTTTCTGTGCTTAAAAGAATATCTGAGGTAACGGGATATCCTATCGAAGCACTTGTATATGAAAATGAGGAGGAAAAAATACCTTTGCCGTTTGACGAGCTTGAAATCTACAGAGCTATAAGCTTTAATCTTGTAAAAACGCTGTGCGTAGCTCCCGAAGCAAAGCGGCTCGGCAGAACCGATAGGGATATAAACGAGCTTGCCTTTAAAAAGCTTAACTATATGATTAAGAGTATGAGCGGAAAAGCAAAAAAGGAGTACGAGGCAGCCTTGAAAATGGGGGGACAAAAGTATACATTATGAATGATGAATATAAAAAAATAAGGTGCCCGTTTTGCGGAAAGCTTTTTACCGAAAGCACACTTGACTATGATTTCGGTGGAGCGCGGGAGCGTTCAACAAACAGAATTTTGTGTGCCAGATGTAAAAGAACCGTTTATTATACGGTGAGTGCTGAGAATGCTCGGGGTACATTAATTAAAACTTAAAGACATAAAAACACGTAGCGGTACCGAAAAACATAACGGCTTGAAAATTACGGCAGGCGGCGCTTTCTTAATTCTTAAGAAAATTATACTACTGCTGCTGCAAAATTAGGAATATCGATACGGAATCGTTACATAAAAAATAAAATAAACGTAAGGTGCTATGACACGCTGCCGATTAAGTTACGGCTTTCCTTGTGCATAGCATTTTTTTGTTGTCTTATGCATATTTCTTCCGTCGGTAAAGGACGGAAGAAGATGTAAAAAGGAAAATAAATAATATAAGACACGAAGAAAAGCTTTTATATAGAAAGGAAAAATACAGATATGGAAAAAATAGTAAAAGAATTAATTCTTGACGTTATGCGTGATAATAACGACAGCACGGTATGTGCAAAGCAAAATGACGTCGATTCAAGATTTATAAAGGTAAGTATAACTGCGGATAGGCACCCTGTCGAATTTAGTCCGCATTCAACAGTTATGATTAACGCTTGCCGTCCTGACGGAGAGAGCGGCGGGTTTGTCGGTGAGATTAATCCCGACGGCAGCGTAACGGTACCCATTACTCCGTGGATGCTTAAGGTAAGCGGTGCGGTTAAATGCGACGTTTCAATATTTGACGGTACGGAAAAGCTTACAACGATGCCGTTTTACGTTAACGTAGAGGAATGTCTTTACGACGGTAAGGAAATTGAAAACAGCGAGGAGTACGGCGTTCTTGCGTCATTAATGACGGAGGTACAGGAAATAAGAACCGAGGAAAGCGCAAGATTAGAAGCAGAAATTTCACGCACTGAGGCGGAGGAGGTAAGAGCTTTTTCCGAAAACGGCAGGGAAAACGCCGAAACGGTACGAGAAACTAACGAAGCGGCAAGAATACGCGCGGAGGAAAACAGAGACAGCGCGGAGGGCTTAAGAGAGATAAGCGAGGTCGCGCGAGAGCAGGCTGAGGAAGAAAGGGGAAGCGCTGAGCTTTCGAGAGCAGAGGCAGAGAAGCTACGGGAAGCCGCAGAAGCGATGAGAGTTATTTCTGACAGCGTAAGAACCACCTTCGTTCCTTCAGTTTCGCAGTCGGGAGTTCTTTCTTGGAGTAACGATAAGGGACTTACTAACCCCGAGTCGGTTTCAATAAAACCGGTAAAGGGAGAGGACTATTGGACGGAGAGCGACAGAGCTGAAATTATAAGCGAAGTGCTTAATGCCCTGCCAAACGCCGAAGGGGGTGCGTTTTAATGAGTAAATATGTAATTGACGAAAAAACGCTTACCGATATTGCGGACGCGATCCGCGCTAAAAAAGGAACGGGAGAACCTATTTTCACCGAGAATTTTGCCTTGGAGATTTATGAGATAGAAAATAAAGAAATAAAGGGCATGATAGACGGAAGTATTACCGAAATAGATATACCTAAAACCGTAACCGAAATAGGTGTGTCTGCATTTCAGAACCGAAAAGCACTTATAAGAGTAGGATTACATGAGGGAATAAAAAAAATAAACAACTACGGTTTCAGCTATTGCAATCAGCTTTCGGGAGTAAGTATACCGAGCGCCGTGGAAAGTATCGGAGCACACGCATTTTATTACTGTGAAAAAATAACCGATTTCACTTTTGGAGATAATGCACTTTTAGAGGATATAGGAGAAAATGCGTTTTATACGTGCAGAGGATTAAAAAATATCCAAATGCCCAAAAAATTAAAAAAATTAGGGAATCAGGCGTTTTATAACTGTACAAACTGTCTTGAGTACGATTTTTCTGAGTGTGAGAGTATTCCATATGTTGGAACTAATGCATTTTATGGAATTAATTCAAACGCCAAAATTATAGTACCGGAGGATTTGTTTCTGTCTTGGCGAGCAGCGACGAACTGGGTAGCCTATGAAGATTACATAACGACACCGCTTGGCGGCTTTGTGTTTACGCAAAACTACATGGCAAATGAGGGAATGACCTTCAGAGATTGGGTAAACTCAAAATACAATACGGAAGGGTTTTATATAGACGGTGGTGTGTGGGAGCCAAATACGGGTTGCCAGATTACGGAGTATTCGGACGGAATTTATACAGGGGTAACCCCCGACGAGCTTATAGTTAAAGGTACAAGGTACATTGTTAGTTAAGGAGGTAATGCAATGATAACAGAAACAAAACTTGAAAACGGACTTGTCGAAAGAAAAAGCGATAGGGGCGTGTATATAAAAAACGTGCAGACGGGGCACGAATATTCCGTTGCTATTGATATTACAAATGACGAGCGAATAAAACAAGGGCTTCAGCCGTATTCGTATGTTGAAACGGAGAGGGCAATAAAAGAACGCGTGGGCGTCCCTGCGGAGGAGTAAGATAATGTCAAAAAGTGAAATTTTCAGTATTATATTCGGGATAGTTTCGCTCATTCTCAGCTTTATTGGGTATTATTTTTACATAAAATCCGAGGTTTACAAAAAAACAGAGGATGCGGTAAATAATGCCGAGGCTGAGGGTACGGTGGGGAGAGAAAAGCTTAAGGCGGCAACCGAGCAGCTATATGCTACGGTACCCGCTGTTTTAAAGCCGTTCTTCAGCAGAGAGCAGATAGAGCTTGCAGTTCAAACGGCGTTCGAAAAAATAGAAGAGTACGCAAAAAGACAGAAGAAATAAAAGAATAAGAAAAGCTTTTATTAAGCCTTACTTAATATGATCAAAATAAAAATCCCCCCGTATAACGGGGGGTATTTCAGT
>JAZRDX010000180.1:0-39641 GCA_045660565.1 Eubacteriales bacterium | reverse complement strand
GATCTTTTTGGCGCGGATTTCCATTTCCTTCTGTACCTCGTCGAGCGAAAGACCGCAGATGTTCATCATTACCATAACGTGATAAAAGAGGTCGTTTACCTCGCCGTTAAGCTCGGTAAGGTCTCCGTTCTTCGCCGCGATTATTGTCTCTGCGCACTCCTCTCCTACCTTCTTAAGAACCTTATCAATTCCCTTTTCAAAAAGGTAGCAGGTATACGAGCCTTCCTCGGGGTTTACCTTTCTGTCGTCAATAACCGCTTCAAGAGATACAAGCGGATTTACGTCCGGAACCTCTTCGTTTTCTTTTAAAGTACGGTAAAAGCAGCTTCTGTTACCGGTATGACACGCCGCGCCGTTCTGTTCAACAAGTACAAGCAGAGTATCCTCATCGCAGTCGTAATCAATTTTTATAACTCTCTGAGTGTTGCCTGAGGTCGCGCCCTTATTCCAAAGCTCTCCCCTGCTTCTGCTGTAAAACCAGGTGTATCCCGTTTCAAGGGTTTTACCGAGAGACTCCTCGTTCATATACGCAAGCATCAAAACCTCTTTGGTTTTATAGTCCTGTACAATAGCGGGAATAAGCTCTCCCTTTTTGAAAAATACCTTTAAGTCTTCCATTTTTAACTCCGTTCCGCCACAAAAATGGCTATTATCGTTTAAAATAAATCCTCGCTTTTTTAAAACAGACCGTCGAGACGCCGGTCCCTACATTATAAAATAACATCTCAAATATTATTTATCTTCTTACCGGTATATTACACTCTGCAAGATAATCCTTTACCTGACCAACGGTAAGCTCCTTATAATGGAACAGAGATGCCGCAAGCGCCGCATCCGCGTGCGCCTCGTCAAACACCGTCTTAAAGTGCTGTAAAGCGCCGCCGCCGCCCGATGCTATTACCGGTATATTTACCGCGTCTGTTACCGCTCTCGTAAGAGCAATATCAAAGCCCGCCTTGGTTCCGTCAGCGTCCATACTCGTAAGCAGTATCTCACCCGCACCGAGCTTTTCCGCTTCCCGCGCCCATTCGATAGCGTCTATTCCCGTATCAATTCTTCCGCCGTTTATAAATACGTGGAAGCCCTCGTCCGTCTTTTTTGCGTCAATGGCAATTACAACGCACTGATTACCGAATTTATCCGCCGCGCGTGAGAGAAGATACTTATCCTTAACCGCCGCAGAGTTTACCGCTACCTTATCGGCCCCCGCAAGGAGTATGGTACGGAAATCCTCAACGCTTCTGATACCGCCGCCGACGGTAAGGGGCATAAACACCTCTCTTGCCGTTCTTTCAACGACGTCTACTATGGTTTTTCTTTCCTCGTTTGAGGCGGTTATATCAAGAAAAACAAGCTCGTCCGCGCCCTGCTCGTTATAAAGTCTCGCCGCTTCGACGGGATCTCCCGCGTCGCGCAGATTTACGAAATTAGTTCCTTTAACAACTCTGCCGTTTTTTACGTCAAGGCAGGGTATTATTCTTTTGGTTATCATTTTCTGAATCCTTAGTTTTTGAAATAAATTCTTTAGTTCAGAGATTTACGGTTACTCCCGAAAACCTCATATCGCTTATCTTGCCTTTTCAAGAGCCTCGGCAAGGCTAAGCGTACCGCTGTACAGCGATTTTCCGCATATTGCGCCATAGAGGTTCATTTTACGAAGCGCTATTATATCGTCGATGCTCTTTATTCCGCCTGACGCCGTTATATCACAGCTTACACTCTCCGAAAGCTTTTTAAGCATATCAAGGTTAGGGCCTTTAAGTGAGCCGTCGCGGCTTATATCGGTGAAAATAATGTTTTTCACCCCTATGTTCTCGCATTCCTTGGCAAGGTCAATGTAATCAATGTCGGAATCGCTCGTCCAGCCAGAAACGCTTACCTTACCGTTTCTTGCATCGATACCGACAATAATTCTGTCTCCGTAAGCTGACACTGCCTCTGAAAGAAGCGCTTTATTGTTTATAGCCGCCGTTCCGAGTATAACTCTGTCAACACCGTTTTCAAGGTAGCTTTTTATTGTCTCCATTGAACGGATACCGCCGCCGACCTCGGTTTTCATACCAACCGAGCGGGCAATGGCTGTTATCAGCTCCCAACCGTCGGTGCTTCCCGACTTTGCGCCAGAAAGGTCAACGAGATGAAGGTACTCCGCTCCCGCCTCTTCAAATCTTTTGGCGGCAAGGAACGGGTCCTCGGCAACCTTTTCAGCGGTTTCGTAGGCTCCCTGATAAAGCCTTACCGCTTTTCCGTCAAGTATATCTATCGCAGGTAAAATGATCATTTTTCTCTCCGTACCGCCGCTGTGAAATCTCCCTGCGGCGCTTTTTCATTTATTTTAATCCGACTTCCGTTACCACAAATTCAAAGTGGAAACCGCTTAAAGAATTTTCCCGAAGTTTTTAAGAAGCGTAAGTCCCGCCTCTCCGCTTTTTTCGGGGTGGAACTGCGTTCCGTAAACGTTTCCGCTGCTTACAATCGCCGTTACGTCCTCTCCGTACTCCGTGGTTGCGACAAGCTGCGCACGGTCAGTGCACTCGCCCATATACGAATGAACGAAGTAAAAGCAGGTTCCGTCGTCGATACCGTCAAGCAGGGGGCAACCGTTGATCTTCTTTATCCCGTTATATCCGATATGCGGAATTTTGTAGGTTTTATCCGTCTGTCCCGCTTTAAGTCTTACTACGCTTCCTTTTATGTACCCCAGCCCGTCGCTCTCTTTAAACTCGTAGCTTTTTTCAAAAAGAAGCTGCATACCGAGGCAGATGCCGAGAAGCGGTTTTTTTGCCGTTTCCTCTCTTATAAACTGCGGAAAGGAAAGGTTACTTAGCAGCTCTATGGCGTCGGGAAACGCACCCACGCCCGGCAGTATAAGTCCGTCGGCGCGTGAAAGCTCGGCTTTATCGTTTGAAATGAAGGACGAAAGTCCTATATATTTAAGCGCGTTTTCTACCGAATGGAGATTACCCATTCCATAGTCTATAATACCTATTTTTTTCATTTTAAAATTGCTCCGCTTTTTAGTGAAGTGATTTCGTTTTAAGTCCGAAAGCCGGAATGCTCTCAGCAGTCTTTCAAACAAAGATTTTCGCTTTACGAAAATCAACATTAATTATTCATTCTTCACTATTCATTTTTCATTATTCACTAATATAATTACAGCACTCCCTTAGCCGAAAGAACACCGCCACCGTTCGGTACTACCGCTTCCTTTACCGCTCTCGCAACAGCCTTATAAACGGCTTCGGTTATATGATGCTCGTTAATACCGTACTCAAGTCTTACGTGGAGCGTTGCACCCATATTAACCGCAAGCGCGCGCATAAATTCCTCAGTAAGCTGGGCGTCGTAATCCCCTACCGTAGCCGCGGTAAGCGGAACGTTATAAGCAAGGAACGGTCTGCCGCTTATGTCGATAGCCGCAAAGGCGAGCGCCTCGTCCATAGGAACATAGGAAAAACCGAAGCGTTTTATACCGCCTTTATTCTTAAGCACTTCGGCAAAAAGAGAGCCGAAAACTATACCGACGTCCTCTACACTGTGATGACCGTCAACGTGCAGGTCTCCCTTCATTTCAAGACTCACGTTAAAGCCGCCGTGTACGCAGAAGGAATTTAACATGTGATCAAAAAAACCGATGCCGCTGCTTCCGCTAAGTCCACCTTTTTCGGCGTCAAGGGTAAGCGACATTTTTATATCCGTTTCCTTTGTGGTTCTGACCTTTTCCGCTGTTCTCATTTTATTTTCTCCTTATTATAAGCTAATGCTTTTAAATTCTTTTACAAAAGCCTCGTTCTCTTCGGGTTTTCCCGCGGTTATTCTCATACCGCCGCCGGTAAACCTTACCGAAATATCATTTTTTCTTAAAAGCTCCGCTACCTTAAGTCCGTCCTCTTTTTTGTCAAAGCGTAAGAAAACAAAGTTTGCGTTACTTTCTCTGAGAGAAAAGCCGAGCTTTTCTTCAAGGGGCTTAAGCTCACCGTAAAGATAGCTTACCCCGTCCTTTATTTTTTCTATATTTTCCCGAAATGCCGAAAACTCACCCATCGCCGCCGCGACCGCCGCCTGCGTAATACTGTTCATATTGTACGGGCTTTTAGTCTTTTTCAGTGCCGAGATAAGCTCTCTGTTCGATACCGCAAAGCCGCAGCGAAGCCCCGCAAGTCCTATTTTTGATACCGTTTTAAGGACTATAAGATTCTTTTTTTCGGCGGTTTCCGGTATAACGCTTTCGTTCTTACGGGAAAACTCCATATACGCCTCGTCTATAACCACCACCGCATCTACGCTGTCGGTAAAGTCAAGAAGCGTTTTTCTGTCGTACATAACCCCCGTCGGGTTACACGGATTAGATATAATAACAAGCCCCGCGTTTTCCTTTTTGCAAAGCTCGGTAAGCTCGGTAAAATCTATATCCATTCCGTCCTTTTTCTTGTAGCTTACTATCTCTTGTCCCGAAAACTCGGAATAAAAGCGGTACATTGAAAAATCGGGTTCGCATATAACTATCTTACCCCCATCGGCAAGAAAGGTATTGATTATCAGCGCGATAAGCTCGTCCGAGCCGTCTCCCGCGACAAGTCTTTCCTTCTCCGCTCCGACGTATTTTCCGTATGCGGTAAGCATTTCGGTCATATCGGGATCGGGGTATCTGTTTATATTCTCAAAGCTTACCGCTTTGCCGATCGCTTTCATAACGCTTTCGGGCGTTTCATACGGGCTCTCGTTTGCGTCAAGCTTTATTTTCGGGCAGGACGTATCGGGAATGTATTCCTGCATACGTTCTACTCTTTCGGGTATCAGCTTATTCATTTTCTTACCTCTATGGAATTTGCGTGAGCGGTAAGTCCCTCCGCCTTTGCAAATCTTATAATATCGTCTGCCGCCTTTGCAAGTGCTTCCTTCGAATAGTAGAGATAGCTTGATTTCTTTACGAAGCTATCAACCGAAAGCGCCGAGGAAAATCTCGCCGTTCCGTTCGTGGGCAGAACGTGGTTAGGTCCCGCGTAGTAGTCTCCGAGCGGCTCGGGAGAGTTTTCTCCGAGGAATACAGAGCCTGCGTTTCTCACCTTTCCGAGAAGCTCGAAGGGATTTTCTACCATAAGCTCAAGATGCTCGGGAGCTATCTTATCGGAAATTTCCGCCGCCTCGTCAAGGTTATCCATTATTACCGCCGAGCCGTAAGACGCGAGAGACTTTTTGATTATCTCCGCTCTCGAAAGGTATGTAAGCTGTTTTTCTATCTCTGCCTGAACGTCATTAACGAGCTTTTCGGACGTGGTTACAAGTATTGAAGCCGCTATCGGATCGTGCTCCGCCTGGCTCATAAAGTCAGCCGCTACGTAAGCGGGGTTAGCCTTTTCATCGGCAATAACCAGAACCTCGCTCGGTCCCGCAAACATATCTATATCAACGGTGCCCGCTACAAGTCTCTTTGCCGTGGCAACGAATATATTACCCGGTCCAACGATTTTGTCAACCTGCGGTATGCTTTCCGTTCCGTAAGCAAGAGCCGCTACCGCCTGCGCGCCTCCGACCGTTACTATATCCTCAACACCTGCGAGCTGTGCCGCATATATAACTGCTGGGTTAATTCCCTCTGCCTTCGGGGGTGTTACCATTACGATGCTTTCAACACCCGCCACCTTTGCCGGTATTGCGTTCATAAGAACGGACGAGGGGTATGCCGCCGTACCGCCGGGAACGTAAAGTCCAACTCTTTTAAGCGGAAGGACGCGCTGTCCCATTATCTTTCCGTCTCTGTTATCGATCCAGCTCTGCGTCTTCTGCTTTTCGTGGAAAGCGAAGATGTTATCAGCCGCGCGCTTCATTGCCTCTTTAAGCTCTGCGGGAACCTTAGCTATCGCCTCCGCTTTTTCTTCATCACTTATTCTAAGCGATGAAAGCTTTACCTTATCTATCTTTTCGCTGTATTCAAAAAGCGCCTTATCTCCGTTTTGCTTAACCTCGGCGAGAATACCTTTAACTATCTTTTCAACCTCAGCGTTATCGCTGTCGGCTCTTTTCTTTAAAAGCTCAATAAGAGAGCCTACGGTTTCCTTTGTATAAACCTTAAACATTTTTTCTCCAATCTGCTGCCAACATGGCAGCATACAAATTTTAAACGTTCCTTTTTATTAAACAAAGCCTAAGCTAAAGCCTTAAGCGTTTTCTTTTCTCTCCGACTTAACGACCTCGCCGAGCGCGCCTATAAGCGTATCAAATTCCGCTTTTTTCATCTTTATACTTGAAATATTTGCGATAAATCTTGCGGAAATCTGTGCGACGTCCTCGTAAACCTCAAGTCCGTTAGCCTTAAGCGTTGAACCCGTTTCAACTATATCAACTATCGCGTCGGAAAGCTTAAGAATAGGGGCAAGCTCGACGCTTCCCTCAATTTTAACAACCTCAACGTCAACACCCTTGCCGTCAAAGTAATCCTTTGTAACGCTCGGATATTTCGATGCGATTATCTTATGTCCGTATCCGTCATAAAAGTTCTTTCCCTTTATTCCCGCAAGCGCGAAACGGCATTTACCAAACTCAAGGTCAAGGAGCTCGTATATCGAAGCCTTAGCCTCCATTATGGTATCTTCTCCGACTATACCGCCGTCGCATACTCCGTGTTCAACGTAGGTTATAACGTCCGCCGCCTTTGCAAGCACCACCTCGATATTATCGCCTACTTTAAAAAGCAGCTTTCTTCCCTTTTTATCTTCGTCAAGCTCCGATACGTCGTATCCCGCTTTTGCGAGATATTCAAGAGCCTTTTTCTCAATTCTTCCTTTTGTAAGAGCAAGTCTTAACATTTTTCTTTTTCCTCTCTGCGGAATTTAGATTTATTTTACTTCAGTCCGATTACTTTCTTTTCACCGTTTTCAAAAACAACAAGCGCCTCTGCTCCGTTCTTCACCGCGTATTCAAGGTTTTCCTTTTCTCCGCTTATATGAGACAGAACGGCACCGCTTACGGTATTTACGTAGTCAAGCGCGTCTCCGAAGCTGATTTCATCAAAAGCCACGAGCTCTCCGATGTTCTTCTTTTCGGGAGCAGATTTGCGGATAAGCGTTTCGGCTATCTCGCTGATATTCACACCGAAGCCTGTTGCGGGAATGTCGCTTGCAAACTTACTGATAAGCGTATCGTATCTTCCGCCCGCGAGAACGGGTTCGCCCGCTCCGTCCATATATCCTCTGAAAACGCAGCCCGTGTAGTAGTCAAGGGAATGAACTATTCCGAGGTCGATCATAATTTTATCCTTATATCCTGCTGTGCAGAGCGCTCCGTACAGCTTTTCAAGATAAGAAAGCGCCGCCATAGCCTTTTCGTTACCGTTGGCGAGCTTTTCCGCCTCCTTAAAGACCTCCTCGCCTCCAAAAAGGAACGGGATCTTCTTTATTGCGTCAAGTCCGGAAATCTTATTTACGTCTTTTGCTTCTACGAGACGTCTTATTTTTTCCGCCTCACCCTCTTCAAGGGAGCATTCGGAGATAAGCGCGTTATAAAAGCCTACGTGTCCAAGCTCAAGCTTGTAGTCATCGCTTACCTTTGACAGAGTTTCAATAGCGGTAATAAGGCAGACAAGGTCGCTCTGAAGTCCGCCGCAGCCGAGTATTTCAACTCCGCTCTGCGCTATCTCGCTCTTTCTTCCCTTATTTCCGTAGCTGAGTCTGTAAACCTTCTGGTGATAAAAGAGCTTTGTCGGAATATGCTCCGAAAGTCTTGACGCCGCCGCTCTCGCTATCGGTGTGGTGTTATCCGCGCGAAGCACTAAAAGACGTCCGTCGGGAGAGGTAAGCTTGTACATCTCCTCCTGCGACATCGTACTTGCCGTTTCAAAAACGTCATAATATTCGATAGCTGGTGTCATTATCTCGGCAAACCCTCTTTTAACGTAAAGCTCGCTAAGTCTTCTCTCAAGGCTTCTGAAAAGCTCCGCTTCCTCGAACATTATATCTCTTGTTCCGTTTGGTATATTTCTTATATTTCCGGACATATCTGTCTCCCATATATTAAAATTTTTATAAGGCTTACTTTAAATCCGCCTTAGTAATTCCCTCTCACCGCTTCGCGGAGCAGTCTGCGAAGCTGACTTACTCCCAATGCGGAGAGCCTAAGTCTCCCACCGTGGGGGCGGCAACCAAAGGTTGACGGAGAGGATGTTTTCTGGATTTATCCTATGTTTTAATTCTTAGAAAAACCTCATCTGGTTGGTATCGTTAAGACCGTCAAGGACGTGGTTTCTCTTAAGTATCTCAATATGAGTTTTGGAAATCTTGCTCTTCTGCGCAAGCTCCTCTATTGAGAGTATCTCTCCCTCAGCCGCAACGGCTTCTATACTTTCCGCCGCCTTGACGCCGAGTCCCGGAAGCACCGAGAACGGTATTCTTATTCTGTCTCCGTCGGGCTGGAAAATCTTAGCTTTCGATTTATAAAGGTCAACGGGCAGGAAGCTGAAGCCTCTCGCGTAAAATTCAACTACGAGCTGCCATATCGGAATCATATCCTTTTCCGCTGCCGTAGCCTCTTTTCCCTTATCATTTATCTCTTTTATCTGATTTCTAACGTATTCCTTTCCGCGAATGGCTATCTCTCCGTCAAAGCCTCCCGGAGCGACGGTAAACATCGCGGCATAGAAGGCTACCGGATAGTAAACCTTATACCAGCCGAGTCTTATCGCGGAAATATCGTAAGCGACCGCGTGCGCCTTCGGGAACATGTATTCTATCTTGTTACAGGAATCTATGTACCATTCGGGGACGTTGTGCTCACGCATTATCGCGATCTGCTCAGGGGATAAGAATTTATTCTTTTTACGTACCGTCTCCATTATATTAAACGCGTCTCCCGGCGGAAGCCCCGCATGGATAAGGTAAACCATTATAGAGTCTCGCGTTCCGACACATTCTGAAATGGTACAGGTTCCGTTTGCTATTAAATCCTTCGCGTTACCGAGCCAAACTCCCGTTCCGTGAGAAAGTCCCGAGATGTGAAGCAGGTCGGAAAAGGTCTTAGGCTGTGCGTCAATAAGCATCTGACGAACGAATGACGTGCCGAGCTCGGGAAGTCCGAACGTTCCCGTTTCCGAATCTATCTCCTCGGGGGTTACTCCGAGCGGTTCAGGTGTTAAAAGTAAATCGTAGACCTTTCTGTCGTTCATGGGTATATCCGCAATTTTCACTCCGGAAAAGCGCTCCATGTAGACGTACTTGGTCGGCACATCGTGTCCGAGACAGTCAAGCTTAAGTATGGTATCGTGCAGATGGTTAAAGTCGAAATGGGTAGTAACAATGCTGGAGTTGGGATCGTCCGCAGGGTGCTGGACGGGGGTGAAGTCGTATATCTCGTATTCGTGCGGAATAACGACTATTCCTCCGGGGTGCTGTCCCGTTGTTCGCTTTACTCCTACGCAACCGTTCGCGAGGCGCTGCGCCTCCGCTTTATTGAGGTTTTTACCCGTCTCCTCCATATACTTTTTGACAAAACCGAAAGCAGTCTTATCGGCAAGGGAGCCGAGCGTTCCGGCTCGGAAAACGTTTTCCGCACCGAAAAGAACCTCGCAGTATTTATGTGCGTCCGCCTGAACGTCTCCCGAAAAGTTAAGGTCAATATCGGGCGATTTTTCACCCTTAAAGCCGAGGAAGGTTTCAAACGGTATCTCGTGTCCGTCGCAGATATATCTCGTTCCGCATATCGGACAGTCCTTATCGGGAAGGTCAAAGCCGGAGCCTACCTCGCCGTGCATAAAGAATTCGCTGTTACGGCATTTCGGGCAACGATAATGGGGGGGCAGGGGGTTAACCTCAGACACACCCGCCATAGTCGCAACGAAGGACGAGCCGACCGAGCCTCTTGAACCGACGAGGTATCCCTTACTTTCGCTGTTTGCTATAAGCTTCTGGGCGATCATATAAAGAACGGCAAAGCCGTTATCTATAATCGGGGTAAGCTCTCTGTTAAGCCTGTCCTCAACGACCTTCGGAAGCACGTCTCCGTACCATTCGTGCGCACGCTTCCAGCATATCTCCTGAAGCTCCTCGGGTGCTCCCTCTATCTTAGGGGTATAGCTTCCTTTCGGGATCGGAAGAATATCACCGTCAATCATATCGGCGATAAGGTTCGTGTTTTCAACAACGACCTCGTATGCTTTTTCTTCTCCGAGATAGTCAAATTCCTTTAACATCTCCTCGGTGGTTCTGAAATAAAGTCCGGTATCTCTGTCCGCGTCGGCATATTTGCCGTGGTTAAGTATCTGACGGTATATCTCGTCCTCGGGGTTAAGGAAATGCGAGTCGCAGGTTGCGCAGACCGGCTTTCCGAGCTCTTCTCCGAGCGCCACTATCTTACGGTTGAAGTTACGGAGCGTTTCAAAGCCCTCCGCACTGTAATCACCGAGCGGCGGATATTTTCCGTCCTCAGCCTTTGCTACCATAAACGCGTTATTACAAAGCGGCTGTATTTCAAGATAATCGTAATACTCCGCTATCTTTTTAAGCTCCTCGTCGGGCTTATTTTCAACTACCGCCTTAAAAAGCTCTCCAGCCTCGCACGCCGAACCGACTATAATACCCTCACGGTATTCGTTAAGCAGTGTTTTCGGCACACGGGCGTTATAGTAATAATAATCAAGATAGCTCTTTGAAACTATTTTATACAGATTTTTAAGTCCTGCCTGCGTTTTGGCGAGCAGTATGCAGTGATAAGTGTTCTTTATTTTTTTAGGATCGGAGCGGTCTGCCATGGTTCTTGACATTGACGCTATATCGGTTATTCCGTCCTCTTTAAGCTTTAGTACCATACGGTGGAATATTTCCGCCGTTATCTCCGCGTCGTCCGACGCTCTGTGATGGTGGAAATCGGGAAGCTTAAAGTATTCCTTTAACGCGTCAAGATTATGCTTTTTCAGATCGTCGTTGACAAATCTCGACATTGCAAGCGTATCAAGGTAGGTAGCCTTAAACGGAAGGTCGCACTTATTGCACGCTGTACGAATAAAGCCGGTATCAAATGACGCGTTATGCGCGACGAGCATTGTGTCGCCGCAAAACTCAAGGAATTTAGTAAGCGCTTCCTTTATCTTCGGCGCACCGCTTACCATTTCATCGGTAATAGAGGTAAGCTTTACTATCTCATCGGGAATCGGCATTTCGGGATCGACAAAGGTGTCGAATTTATCTATGATCTTTCCGTCCTTACATCTTACCGCGCCTATCTCGATGATTTTATCGGTAACCGAGGAAAGTCCGGTCGTTTCTATATCGAATACTGTGAACTCGTCGCTGAGCGAACATTCCTTATCTCCGAAAACCGCCTTTGCGGTATCGTGAACGAGATATACCTCAACTCCGTATAAAATCTTTATTCCGCCACCTATTTTTTTAAGCGATTCCATAGCGGGGGGAAATGCCTGAAGGTTTGAATGGTCGGTTATCGCCACCGCGGGGTGTCCGAACGCTTTTGCAAGCTTAAGCACCGCCTTTGGCTCGGAAAGCGCGTCCATCTGCGAAAGCTGGGTATGGAGATGAAGCTCTACCCTTTTCTTTTCGGCGTTATCCTTTCTTGTCGGAAGCGATTTCACCTCGTAAAGAGTGTACGGCTGGAATTCGTTTCCGCCTGAAAACTTGTCCTCGACCATAAGTCCTCTCATAATGACGTAGGGGCAACCGGAAATAGTATCGAAAAGCTTTTTACCCTCTCCTATCTCCATTACAAGCTTACAGGGGAGAGACGCCTCGTTATTGGTTATACCAAAGGAAAGAATAAGCTTTTTTCCTCTGCCGACCTCCTTGCTTTCCATAGGGAAAAGCTTTCCTATAAGCGTTTTTATCTTTCTGTCAAGCACTCCCGACTTATCTATATCGTCAAAGCCGTTTATTTCACATTCGTCTCCGAAAATAAGTGTGCGCTCGCCTATATCAAAGCGCATTTTACCGCTGTCTACCGTATTTTCGCCAATCATTCTCGTTCCGAGACAGCTTTTCATTACCGACGCGCTTTCGGGCACGGTAGCCGTTACGTGTATCTCCGAAGCTTCCGCGTTACGGCGGATTTCATTCATTCTGCTTTGAAGCTTCTCCGCTTTTCCGCTGTCTCTTATTATATCGAACTTGTAATCGAGGTCAAACTCGTCCTTTAAAATTTCAGAAGCGATAATCGGAGTTCTTTCGTCATACATAATACCTATGCTTCCGTTTGAAAACCCTATTCTGATTTCTACGCGGTTATTTGCATTATCGACAGTATAGTCGTAATCGTAGAAAAAGCCCTTTGCGACAGCACTTCTGAATTCAAGCTCCTGCATAAGCTCGTCTATGTAATTATCCCTGAAAAATTCTTTTCCGTAGTGGGTAATGACGTGAACGAAGTTAAGTCCGTAAGCTACTCTTATCTCGTTTTCAAGCCGTCTTATATCCGCTTTTTTATATATTCTCGGGAAATCGGCTTTTATTATCATTATTTTACGCTGCTTGTCCACTTTACAGGTATATTTCCCTGCCGAGTCGATTATCTCGCCCTGAAGCGAGGACGGCTCGTATCTTTTCAGCAGCTCGCGAAGTGTTTTTTCCGCCATTGCCTTTTCCCCTTTCCTTTGTTTTCGTTTTTATCTGTTTTTTTCACAACCGTTCCGTTTGTTCGTGGAACATCTGATCCCGACACCTGAAATTTTCGATAGAATTTTTCTGCTTACATTCTGTTTATTTCAGCTATAAGCTCATCTATTATCTTTTCTTCCGGTATCTTTCTTATTATTTCACCTTTTTTTATAAGAAGTGCCTCGCCCTTACCGCCGGCAATTCCTATATCCGCCTCTCTTGCCTCACCCGGACCGTTTACAACACAGCCCATAAGCGCGACCTTTAGCGCGGTTTTTGTAGTTATTTCGTTTTCTCTTTCCTCAAACTCCTTAACAAGTGAGATGAGATCTATTGCGGTTCTTCCGCAGGTGGGACAGGAAACGAGGTTTATTCCGTTTTTGCCGTACCCTACCGCTTTTAAAATATTTCTTGCCGCTTCGATTTCCTTTACGGGATTATCGGTAAGCGAGACTCTCACCGTGTCTCCTATTCCCTCGGCAAGAAGCGCGCCTATACCTATCGCACTTTTCAGTGTTCCCTGTTTTTCGCTGCCCGCCTCGGTAACTCCGATATGTAACGGGTAATCGCATTTATCGGCTAAAATCTTATTTGCCGCTATCATATCAACGGGGTTTGACGCTTTTATTGAAATTACGGTATCATAGAAGTCGAACCTTTCAAGAAGCGAGGCATGATAAAGCGCGCTTTCAGCAAGTGCCTCCGGTGTAGGAGAGCCGTATTTTTCAAGTATCTCCTTTTCAAGAGAACCGGAATTAACCCCTATTCTTATCGGAAGTCCGTTTCTTCTGCAAGCCTTTACTACCTCTTTAACTCTGTCGTCCGAACCGATATTACCGGGATTTATGCGAATCTTATCCGCGCCCGCATCGGCACATTCAAGAGCAATTTTGTAGTCGAAATGTATATCCGCGACAAGCGGCATGGTTACACCCGCGTTTTTGCAAAGCTCAAAGACCTTTGCCGCGCCCTTTTCCGGTACGGCAAATCTGAATATATCACAGCCCGCCTCCTGCATAATCAGTGCTTGCTTTACGCAGGCGTCAAGGTCGGAAGCCGACGTATTTGCCATAGACTGAACGCTTATCGGGCTTTCACTTCCTATAAACAGTGAACCAACCTTTACCGTTTTGGTTTGTCTTCTTTTTATAATCATATTATCTTCCATAAAAAACGTATTGTGATTTTTGTTTCGGACCGTCGGGGACGTCGGTCCCTACATTTTTTCTGTGGGAATGTCGGTACCTACATTTTCGGACCGTCGGGGACGCCGGTCCCTACATTTTTCCGTTGGGAATGTCGGTACCTACATTTTCGGACCGTCGGGGACGCCGGTCCCTACAAGACGGTATGCTCCGTTTTAATTAAAGATCATAAAGACGTCTTTAAACGCAACTACGACAACAAGTCCGAGCAGAATAAGCATTCCGACTCCGTTAACCGTCGCCTCAACGTCCTTCGGGAGCGGCTTTCTTCTTATCGCTTCGATAATAAGGAAAACAAGTCTTCCTCCGTCAAGCGCGGGAATGGGAAGCAGGTTAAATATGCCGAGATTCATCGCGAGAAGGACTGTAAGCGTAAGCAGTGTTGAAGGTCCTATCTTCGCCGCCTCGCCTATTGCTTCTCCGACACCTATCGGACCCGAAACGTCCTTAAAGCCGTATTTTCCCGATACGATTCCTTTAAGCGAATCGAATATCTGCACCATAGAATTTATGCTTCCGTAAAAGGTATGCTTAAGCGTACTGCCGAGATTTTTTGGCTCTACCTTAAAGTAGAAATTACGTACACCGTAAACAACGCCGCCGCTCTCTGCCGTAGGAAACTGTACGTTCTCAATAACTTGCTTTTTACCGTCTCTTATAACGGTAACCTTCACGGGTTCTCCGCCCTCGTTAAAAATCGCGTAGGAAACCTCGTCGGCTATATGAACTCTGTCGCCGTTGATTTTTACTATTTTATCGCCCGATTTAAGCCCTCCGTATTCCGTCGGGTATTCGGTCATTCCCTCGCTCTTTACGAAAACGTCTATAACGTTTGATGCGTAATTTTTTGTCGTAAGAACTATTACAGACATGATAATAAAGCCGAGGAGTATATTCATAAGCGCTCCCGACACTATTATTATCATTCTCTGCCAGACAGGCTTTGCGCAGAATGAATCCTCCGCGCCGCTACCGTCTCCGTCCTCACCCTCCATACTGTTATAACCGCCTATCGGTAGGAGACGAAGGGTATAAAGAGTACCGCTTTTTTTACCTTTATGTGAAAAAATCTTCGGTCCCATACCTATCGCGAACTCGTTTACACGGACGCCGAATATTCTTGCGGCTATAAAATGTCCAAGCTCGTGAACAAATATAAGAACGCCAAATACTATCACGGTTATCAGAAAAACCTTAAATGTTTCCATCAGGTACTCCTTTTATAGGGAAAGTTATTCATTTCGCCTTCTCTCTTACGTATGCTCTCGCCGCTCTGTCTGCTTCGAAAACATCGTCAAGCGAAATTTCTTTTCCGCTTCCTACGGAAAGGGTTGCGCTTTCAACCAGCTCGAAAAGACGCGGAAGGGTAATTTTTCCGTCAAGGAACAGCGATACTGCCTGCTCGTTTGCGCCGTTAAGCGCCGCGCCGTAGCTTCCGCCAAGCGTAAGAACCTTTTTCGCAAGCGCGAGAAGCGGGAAGGTCTCGGTATCAGGCTCAAAGAATGTAAGCTTTGAAAGCTTCGCAAAATCAAGCTGCTGCGCTACCGACTCACGTCTTTCGGGATAGGTCAGCGCGTACTGTATGCAGGAGCGCATATCCGGTGCGCCGAGCTGAGCTATTATCATATTATCGTTATATTCCACCATTGAGTGAATTATGCTTTCGCGGTGTACAATAACGTCGATTTTTTCCGCGGGTACTCCGAAAAGCCATGCCGCCTCTATAACCTCAAAGCCTTTATTCATAAGGGTTGCGCTGTCGATAGTTATCTTAGCACCCATATTCCACGTTGGGTGGTTTAAAGCCTCGGCAGGTGTAACCGACGCGAGCTTTTCTTTACTGAAAGAGAAAAAGGGACCGCCCGACGCTGTAAGTATTATTCTTTTGACCTCATCGCGCTTTCCGGCCTTAAGAGACTGCCATACCGCACAGTGCTCACTGTCAACCGGCAATATCTCTTTATTATTCTTTCCCGCAAGCGCCATTACATACGCACCCGCAGTAACCAAGCTTTCTTTATTGGCGAGCGCGAGGTCTTTGCCCGCCTCGAGCGTTCTGACCGTCGGCATAAGTCCCGCTATTCCGGTAACCGCGTTTATCACCGTATCTGCCTTTGTCTCGGTGGCTACAACGCCCGCCGAGCCGAGGCCCGATATAACCTTACAGTCTGTATCTTTTATTGAACGTCTAAGGCTCCACGCAAGCTCGGGATGCTCTACTGCGCAAAGCTTAACCTTAAACTCTCTTATAATCTCTTCCGCTTTCTTTATGTCGCGACAGCAGCTTATCGCATCTACCGTATATCCGTTTTTTCTGGCTACGTCAAGCGACTGCGTACCGATAGAACCTGTCGCGCCGAGAACAGCTATAACTTTATTTTCCATAATAACCCTCATTCTGTCTCGCTAGGCAACCGCGAAATACTCTTTCCTTCACTATGGACTTCACGCTGATTTCCTTAAGTGTCAGGAAAAGAGCGGATAAGCCGCAAAGGCGCGGCAAACAATGTAAACGAATATGGAAACGGCAATCATTGAATCAAATCTGTCCATTATGCCGCCGTGTCCGGGGAAAATCTTTCCGTAATCCTTAATGGAGTATTCTCTCTTAAGAAGCGAAGCAATAAGGTCTCCCCACTGGCTGACAAAGCCGCCGACAAGAGATATGGTAACAAGCATGAAGTAGTTCGTGGTTTTTCCGAAGCCAAACTGCATTATGAGACCGAATATCACCGCGGATATTACTACTCCTACAATTCCGCCAATCGCTCCTTCTACCGTTTTTTTGGGGCTTACGTCGGGTATCATCTTATGTTTGCCGAAGAATACGCCTACGAAATAAGCCGCCGCATCGCAAACCCAGGGAATAAGGAACGCGAGAAGGAAGAGGTACAGTCCGTTATTCGGATCAAAATCGCGAAGCAGAACGAGAGCGGCAAATCCGAAACTCTGGTATATAACCATCATTCCTATCTGTGTCGCCTCGGAAAGCTTAAAGCTTCCCTTAGAGAACACAGCCTCGGTCATTATCAGTACCGAAAATCCGAGATAGATAAGCAGCGCTGCCGTAAGGTATGCGTCATCGCTTAATATTCTCGTTAAAACCTGAACCGCGATGTTTACCGCAAATGACGGTACCAGAACGTGCCATTTTTTATTATGTCCTACGCAGGAAATTATCTCCCATACCGCTATCGTGGAAAGCAAAGTTGTAAATACCAGAATAGGCCACGTCTTTGAAAAAATTATAAACGGGATAAGCACCGCTATTCCCACAAGCGCCGTTATTATTCGCCTCGCCATAATATTACTTCCTTTCTCCCGGACTATACAAGTCCTCCGTACCTTCTGGTACGTTTATAGTAATTATTTATTGCCTTTTCAACGTCGGCATCGGTTATGTCCGGCCACAGCACGTCGGTAAAATAAAGCTCCGAGTACGCCGCCTGCCACATAAGAAAGTTTGAAAGACGCTCCTCTCCCGCCGTTCTTACAATAAGGTCGGGATCGGGAGCTTCTGCGGTATAAAGAGCTCCGGAAATGTCTTCCTCGGTTACCCTTTCCGCACCGCTGTCTATAAGCTTATTTACCGCCGCGGTTATTTCCGCGCGGCTTCCATAGTTAAGCGCTATATTAAGCAGCATTCTTTTTCCTTCGGTGCTTTTTTCCGCTCTCTGCATTTTAATCTTAAGCTTTTCGGAAAGAGGCTCCCTGTCGCCTATGAATTTTACCCTTACGTTATATTCCGACACCTTTGCTAAAAGTCTGTCGAGATATTTTTCAAGCAGCGACATTATTTTTGCGACCTCTTCCTTCGGTCTTTTCCAGTTCTCGGTCGAAAAAGCGTAAACGGTTACCGCTTGAAATCCTACTTTGTCGCAGTACTCAACCACGCGTTCAAACGCCTTTGCGCCTTCGGCATGACCGAACTCGCGGCGCTTCCCTCTCGCTTTAGCCCATCTGCCGTTACCGTCCATGATAAAGGCGATGTGTCTGAGATCTGAGCTTACGCGTAAAAGCCGTCCGCTTTCGTCGTATACCGGATAATCGATACCTTCGTTCATAAAACCAAAATCCTTTTCGGGGTTTAGATAGACATTATTTCTTTTTCCTTGTCTGCGCAGATCTTCTCAAGGTTCTTAGTGTACTTATCCGTAAGGTCCTGGATCTGCTTTTCGGACGCCTTCTGCTCGTCCTCGGTCATCTCGCTCTTCTTCTTCATATCCTTGCACTTATCGTTAGCGTCTCTGCGGATATTTCTGATGGATACCTTTGCGTCCTCGGTCATTTTCTGGATCTGCTTTGCAATATCCTTTCTTCTGTCCTCGGTAAGCGGCGGGAATGCAAGACGGAGAGCCTTACCGTCGTTCTGAGGAATTATTCCAAGGTCTGACGCAAGTATAGCCTTCTCGATCTGCTTTAAAAGGGACATATCCCAGGGAGCGATCATTATGGTTCTTGCATCGGGGAGAGATACGGATGCAACTCCGCTTATCTGCGTGGGGCTTCCGTAGTAATCAACGGTTATTTTGTCAAGAACGGCGGGGTTAGCTCTTCCCGCTCTGATTGTTGTAAGCTCCTTTTCAAAGCCTGCAACGGATTTCTGCATTTTTTCTTCAAATTCCTTAGTGTTAAGTTTCATGGTATTTTTCCTTTCGAAATTATATATTTTAATTTTTAATTTTAAACCAAACGTTGCTTTTCTTAAGCAATATTTTTTTACAAGCTCATTATTTTAACCAAAACTGCTTCGGTACCGATTCACGGTATAAAAGAGCTCGCTTTTTATTACTTACCGTAATTTTACGGAGTAAGGAGCGTTCCTATCTTTTCGCCCTTTACCGCTTTTACTATGTTCTCGGGGCAGGCAAGTCCGAAAAGAAGGACCTGCATTTTATTATCCATTCCGAATACCGCCGCGGTTAAATCTATAACACCGAGACGCTTTTCGATAATTTCGTCGTATGTAATGTTATCTATCTTCGTTGCGGTCGGATCCTTTTTCGGGTCCGCGGTGTAAACACCGTCTATATTCTTTGCGAACAGCGCCGCATCAGCCTTTATCTCAGCCGCGCGGAGAAGCGCTCCCGTATCGGTTGAGAAGAACGGACTTCCTGTTCCCGCTCCGAATATAACGACCTTTCCGCTTTCAAGATAGCGAATAGCCTCGTCTCTCGAGAACTGCTCGGTTACTCCCTGTATTACGATAGGAGTCATTATTCTTGCGTCAACTCCGTGTCCGATAAGGGAATCCTGAACTGCTATCGAATTCATAACCGTCGCGAGCATTCCCATTTTGTCGGCGCGAACTCTGTCCATTCCGCCGCCCTGTCTGCCTCGCCAGATGTTGCCGCCGCCAATTACTATCGCGACCTCGGTTCCAAGCTCGGTACACTTTTTGATTTCAGCCGTTACCTTATCAATGAACTCATAATTGTAAAGTCCGTTTGAGCCGTCTGCCAAAGCCTCTCCCGAGAGCTTAAGAAGGACTCGTTTGTATGCGTTCTTTTCCACTGTGTCTTACCGTCCTTTCGAAAACAATTATATATTAAATTTTATTAATTGCAGTTTACATACCGATACCGTAAATCAAGGCATTAAATCCGGATTTACGGCTTATCGGCGTTTCAGTTCTTATTCAGACAAAACGCTCTTAAAGTATTTACCCATTTCAGCCATAAATCTTGCGCCCGCCGGGTAAAGCTCTACCGGAAGGCGTTTTATGGAGCAACCCGACTCAAAGGTTATATCGCCCTTGTATCCGATTTCCTTAAGCGCCGCAAGGATCGCTTTGTAATCGACCTTGCCCGTATACGGAAGATTGTGAAGATCGAAGCGCTTATCGTTATCATGGATATGAAGAGCGATAAGTCTGTCGCCAAGCGCTCGTATAAGCTCGACCGTGCTCACTATATCTCCCATTATCTCACCGTGTCCGAGGTCAAGACATGCTCCGAAGTTCTTTTCGTCAAGCAGCGCGAGGTGATCGCAGAAATCCTTCGCCGTTGCGCATGCCGCGAAGCACGGACGGTTATTCTCTCTGTCCCAGTTGAACATATTTTCGGTACAGATCTTCACTCCGCTCTTTTCCGCATATTCCTCAAGCGCACCGTAAAGCTCGGCATTCTCCTCCGCTGTGTAATCGTTGCAGGGGTGAATAACGCAGGTGGTTGCACCGAGGATACCGCTGACCTCTATCGCTCTTACGAGGTATGGGAAAATGTATTTATTGTACTCCTCGTTTCCCTTTTTAGCCGAAGGGAACGGGGCGTGGGACTGATTACATTTTATACCGATGCTATCCGCGTATTTTCTCAGTTCGGCGGCTCTTTCTTTATAGTCGTCAAAATCAATCATCGCGTGCTCGTTTTTCTCGTGGCTGTACATACTCATATCGTATGCGGTAAAGCCGCTATCCTTCAAAAGCTTTACAATAGCCTTGTTATCACCGTACAGATCAAAGGGACTTGTCTGAGTTGAAATTTCCATTTTCGCGCGCTCCTTTTTAAGTTATAAAAATATATAATTAACCCATTATATATATTATAATATATAACACGCGAAAATGCAAGGGTTTTACCGATTTATATTTGAAAAAATTGTTAATATTAACTATCTCTTCGCATCTTTACAAAACCACCCTTACACACGTGAAAAATCGCGATAAAAGCGATGACGCACAAGAGTGTTAAAGCCGGGGAAATATCTCTTTTTTCACATTGATATCATCCCGTAACAAATTATGCTCCACACATATTTTAACAACACAAAAACAGGCTTCCGCGCTTGCAGAAGCCTGTTGCGTTATTAAAAATCAGCGTTTGGATTTAACCCCGAAAGCGATTATTTAAGCATTTTTGCTATTTCGTCGCCGAAGTTTTCCTCTCTCTTTTCAAGACCTTCGCCCTTAGTGAAGCAAGCAAAGCCTACTATCTTGATGGAGCCGCCAAGCTCTTTTGCGGTTGCCTCGGTGTACTTAGCAACGGTCATGGCGTCGTCCTTAACGTAGCCCTGGACAACGAGGCAGTGCTCCTCGTAGTACTTGCCCATCTTACCCATAGCCATCTTCTGGATAATCTGCTCGGGCTTAGAAGCGTTCTTAGGATCGTTCTTTATCTGAGCCATGATGATCTCAAGCTCAGCATCGATAGCGGACTGCGGAACTGCGTCGCGATCAACGTACTCACAGGGGTTAGCTGCGAGCTGGAGAGCGATGTTCTTTGCGTACTCCGCAAAGCCTTCCTTGTCTGCTACGTCGGTGTCGAAGTTTATGATAACACCCATGCTTCCCTTACCGTGGATATAGGTGGACATAATTCCCTCTTTGATGATGAAGCGGCGGATGCTGAGCTTCTCACCTATAATGAAGGTCTGCTCCTTAAGAGTTACCTCAACGGTATCCTCGGTGCCGTCGTACTTGCATGCCTTAAGAGCCTCAACGTCAGCGGGCTTGCAAGCGAGAACGGTGCGGAGAAGTCCCTTTACGTAGCTCTGGAACTTTTCGTTCTTCGCAACGAAGTCTGTCTCGGTGTTAACTTCCATCATAACCGCCGTGCTCTTATCGTCGGAAAGCATGATGTCAACAAGTCCCTCGGAAGCGATTCTGGACTGCTTTGCGTCTGCCTTTGCAAGTCCCTTCTCACGGAGAACCTTTACTGCCTCTTCGTAGTTACCGTCGGTTTCTACGAGAGCCTTTTTACAATCCATTATGCCGCAGCCGGTCATAGCTCTGAGCTCGGCAACCATTTTTGCTGTTATAACTGCCATTTTTATTTTCTCCAATCTGTTGGTTTTATTAACGTTTTAGCAAGAAAGCTTAAAATTATTCCTCGGTCTCTTCAGCTACGTCCTCGGTCTGCTCGCCCTGTCTTCCCTCGATGATAGCATCAGCGAGTATGGAAGCGATGAGCTTAATAGCTCTGATAGCGTCGTCATTACCGGGAATTACGTAGTCAGCGTCGTCGGGATCACAGTTGGTGTCAACGATAGCAACAACCGGAATACCAAGGCTCTTAGCCTCTGCAACCGCGAGCTTTTCCTTGCGGGGGTCAACGATGAATAATACGGAGGGAAGGGTTTCCATAGCCTTGATTCCGCCGTAGTCTCTCTCAAGGTCTGCCTTCTCCTTAAGGAGCTTGGAGACTTCCTTCTTGGTGAGAGCGTCGAAAATTCCGTCCTCTTCCATCTTCTCGATCTGGTGGAGACGAGCAATGCTCTTCTTTATGGTCTTGAAGTTGGTGAGCATACCGCCGGGCCAACGGCTGTTAACGTAGTACATTCCGCAGCGCTGTGCCTCTTCCTTGATTGCATCGGCAGCCTGCTTCTTGGTTCCTACAAAGAGAGCTGTGCCTTTTTCGATGGATACGTCGCGCATGAACATATAGGCTTCTTCAAACTTCTTAACGGTTTTCTGAAGGTCTATGATGTAGATACCGTTACGCTCGGTGAAGATGTACTCCTTCATTTTGGGGTTCCATCTTCTGGTGTGATGTCCGAAATGGACGCCTGCTTCAAGCAGCTGTTTAATAGAAATTACTGACATTTTTCATGTCCTCCTTTGGTTTTTTCCGCCATCTCACGTATATTCCATAGCTTTTCGCTACACCAAAAGCCGCAAGATGTGTGGATTTTATACTTGTTAATAATACCATATTCAAAATGAAATTTCAATAGCAAGGCGAAATGTTTACATTTTATTTACACTTTTAAATTCAACAGCATTTGCACAGTAGCGATCTCCGACAGAAAGTGTAACTCCGTTTTCGGAGAGCTCCTCGGCAGTTATTTCGCAACCGCCATTGTTATAAACCTTACCTGCCTGAACGTACGGATATACCGTTATTTCCGTCTGCATAGGTTTAGCCGCATACGTAAAAATTTTAACTACGTCGGTATTTTTATCGCAGAACTGAAGGGCGAGCATAGTCTCTGTATCGCAAAGGATATGGCATTCGCTTGCCTTCCAGAAATCTCTTTCGGATTTATAATTTTCAATATGTTTTTTAAGCAGCTCGATAAGACTGTCCGAGCACTCGGTAAGATCGCAGGTAACACCGATAGGACCGCCTACCGTGCAGGACTTAAAATACGTTTCGTTTACCGCTTCAACGTGTCCCCACGCACCGTCTCCGCTGACAAGAATCTTCTCCGATTTTCCGCTTCCGTCATATTTTCCGGTAGATATTTCGGTACTTGCCACCGTTATCCAGCGTTCAATCGCGCGAGACGGCATTCTGCGTACCGTGTCCTTATAAATACGGAGCTGCTCGTAAAGGCTGTGGTTATCGCTTATCCATACCGAATCAAAACCGTTTTTGAGTACGGGCAGAGCCATTCTGAGGCCTCCGCTTGCGCAGTTTTCAAGGTAGAGAGACGGAAAGGAAGCGCGCAGACGCTTAATGAAGCCGTTATAGCCGTTAAAAAATTTAATAAATGAAAGGTTTTCCGGATCGTAGGTAAGCTCTCCGTTATAGTCGAATTTAATGTACTCTATACCGTATTTTCTTATCTGCTCGGAAATTATGTTAAATATGTAGTTACAGGTATCCTCACTTGCAAAATTAACGTAGGCATTACCGCCCTCCGCAAGATAGTGCTCGGCGTGTGTTTTATAAGCCTTTGACTGAAGGGAGGCACGCTCAATTTCAAACCAAAGCCCGAACTTAAGTCCGTTTTCTCTTACCTTGTCGGCAAACTCCTTCATTCTTCCCTTCATCGAAGCGGTGGTACACTCCGACCAATCTCCTACGGAATCGTACCACTTTCCCGGCTCACCGAACCAGCCCGCATCAATAACGAAATACTCAGCTTCGATATATTTTGCCTTTTCAAGCTGCTCGGAAAGAAGTTCGTAGCTTATATTGTCAAGTCTGCTGAGCCACGTATTATATACAATGGGAAGAGAGCGGGCGGGATAAACGTCGTTAAAGTAGCGGTGAAGCTTATATGCCGCCATATCTGTTTTATTCTCAAATTCGTAGAAAAGTATTTCGGGCAAGGTAAACGTCTCGCCGGAAGCTACGGTACAGTCAAGTCCTCTTTCGCGTGTTCCAAGCTCGACCGTTACGTTTTTTATCCACCCCCTACACTGACGGAACTCGCGTCTTACTCTTATTTCAAACGTTGAATCCGCAAGTATATGAAAGGCTACGCCTCTGCCGTTCTGTTTATTGAAAACCGCGACAAACGGAGCAGAGCCGGCGTTACCGCGCATATCGGCGTTTCCTACCGCGATCTCGGTATTAAGCTCCTGCCACCTACCGTTACTTTCCGAGCACCACTGGCTGTACTGGGTATAGACGTCGTACTCGCCGCCGCTGAATGTAAATTTTGAAAGCGCGGCTCTTAAGCTAATAGGGTTATCCGAAACGTTTTTTAACGTATCCCGTCTTACCGTAACACCCGAGGCGTGTTTTTTCTGCTCCGACGTAACGGCAATAACGTCGTTTTTATAGGTAAAGCTTCCTCCGTCAAGCATTTCGGGCGCACCCGTAGGCAGAGAAAAGCTTCCCGAAAGGGTTATAAGCTGACCTATTTCCGCTGTTTTAAATTTCATTATTTCGCCCTCACTTTTTAAATAATAATAAGCTCTTTGTTAAAGCGCGTCAGGTTTTCATTACCGTTTTCGGTAACGTACACCATATCCTCTATTCTGACACCGCACTCGCCCTCGATATAAATTCCCGGCTCCACAGTAACTATATTTCCCTTTTGAAGCACTCCCTCCGAAAACGGAGAAAGTGAGATAGGCTCGTGAATATAAAGTCCCACCCCGTGTCCGAGGCTATGTGAAAAGCAGCCCTTATATCCGGCGTTATTTATAATATCTCTCGCTACCTTATCCGCATCGGCGCATTTTTTTCCCGCAGCAATAAACTCGATAGCCTCTTTCTGTGCCTTTAAAACGGTCTCGTATATATGTTTCATTTCGTCGGTAGGTGTGCCTACGCAAACGGTTCTCGTCATATCCGAGCAGTAGCCGTTAAATTTTGCTCCGAAATCCATCGTAAGAAATCCCTTTTGTATCTTTCTTCTTTCCGGAACTCCGTGTGGCATTGACGAATGGGCGCCCGACACCGCAATCGTGTCAAACGCTATACCGTCAGCGCCGTTTTTGCGCATACGGTATTCCAGTTCAAGCGCAAGGTCGGCTTCGAGCATATCGGTTGAAATCATTCCGAGAACCTCGCTAAGCGCCTTTTCCGCTATACGCTGTGCCTTGATTACAAAATTCTTCTCTTCCTCGTCCTTAAAATTACGAAGCTCCTCGGTTATTCTTCCGAGCGGCTTAAAACGATATCCGCGCATAGCGGTTTTATAACTCTCCAGCGTTGAAACGGTCATACTGAAGTTTTCGTATCCGATAGCCGCCCCCTTTTCGATAAGCGGCTTTATAAGCGAGCTTTTTTTACCCGAAAGAAGCATTACCTCAAAGCCCTCTCCGGCGGTATTTTTAGCTACCTCGATATATCTGCTGTCGGCAAAGAGGTATGCGCTTTCGCGTGTTATAAGCAGAAATCCGTCCGTGTAATCAACTCCGCTTAAGTATCTGTTATTAAGCTCGTCGGTAATAAGAGCTACGTCAATATCATTTGGCATTTTCGCCCTGAAGGCATCAAGTCTTGTCATAATGCATTACCCTTTTAAAATTTTTTTACAGAATAAAATTCGGTTCCGAACCGCTTTTTCGGCTTTGATACGTCCGAAAGGTCTCACCGAAAAAAGTTTGCCGCCACTTATCCGTCGCGGCAAGCCGACTGTTTTATTAAAATTTTTCGGTTTTAGCCGTGTGTCCGATTATTCCTTGTTTTCGGGAGCCGCGTCCTTCCTCTTTAATATTCCCGAAAGCATTTCCTGAAGGTCTATTCCGGTAGACTCCTTCATTCCTTCCATAATCTGTCCTGCGCTGTTCATTACGTCCTTAACAAGCTTTGTGGAGTTACCGTCGCCGTACATTACTATCTTATCGGTCTGTGCAAGCGGTGTCGCGGCATTACGTACAACCTCGGGGAGCGCGTTAAGGTACATTTCAATAACGGACGCTTCGCCCATCTTTCTCTGAGCCTCCGCCTTCTTCTCGATAGCCTCAGCCTCGGCAAGTCCCTTGGCGCGGATACCCTCAGCCTCCTGCTCCATAGCGTATCTGAGCGCTTCCGCTTCCGCCTTTTTAGCCTCTGCTTCCTTTATTGCCTCGAAGGTATTTGCCTCAGCCTCTCTCTGTCTCTTGATAAGGAGTGCCTCCGCTTCCTTTTCGGTCTTATACTTCATAGCGTCAGCCTGCTTTCTGACCTCCGCGTCAAGCTTTCTTTCCTGAATAGCTATTTCCTTCTCGGCAAGCTCGGTTTCCTTTTCTCTTCTTGCTATATCAGCGTCTGCCTTGGTTATCTCAATGGTTCTGCGCTGGCTTTCCTGCTGAATACTGTACGCGGCGTCAGCCTCCGCTCTCTTTGTATCGGCTCTTACCTTCATTTCAGCCTTCTGGACCTCAAGGTCGGCATCCTGCTCGGCAATAAGCTTTTCGGACTGAACTCTTACGGCGTTGGACTCCTCCTGCGCCTTTGCGGTAGCTATCGCAATATCTCTCTGCGCGTTCGCCTTTGCTATCTGCGCGGTCTTACGGATCTGCTCAACGTTGTCGATACCCATGTTTTCAATGGTTCCCGCACCGTCCTTAAAGTTCTGAATATTGAAGTTTACAACCTCAATACCGAGCTTTTCCATATCGGGAAGAACGTTCTCGGTAATCTTTTTTGCAACACCCTGTCTGTCCTGAACCATCTCTTTAAGTCCTACGGAACCGACAATTTCTCTCATGTTACCCTCAAGAACCTGAGTTACAAGGAATATCATCTCCTCGCGTCTCATTCCGAGAAGTGTCTCTGCCGCTCTTTCAAGAAGAACGGGATCGGATGAAATCTTTATGTTCGCAACGCCATCGACGGTTACGTTGATAAACTCGCTGGTCGGAACCGCTTCGGACGTCTTAACGTCAACCTGCATTACGCGAAGTGAAAGCTTATCTATACGTGTAAGGAAGGGTATTCTCCAGCCCGCTTTACCTATAAGCGTACGGCGCTTTCCGAGTCCCGAAATGATGTATGCCGTATCCGGCGGCGCCTTCATATATCCGAGAACGAGAAGCGCGATAAGTGCTACTGCTGCGATTACTATTGCTGCTATCATAACTTTCTCCTTTTGATTTTACGGCTCTCGCCGATTAATTATTTTTAAAACCCAGATTCGTGAGGGTTACCCTCACCCTACGAAAGAAAGCATACTGCTACATGGGTGTGAACGTAAGAATCAGGGCGCTCCCCTACCGATTTAACGGTGCTTTACGTTCGGGAGCACCAAGGCACTCCCCTACGAAATTTGTAGGGACCGCACGAACTTCAGTTCGTTATCCAGAACGGTCCGCATTTTTTGACACCCTTTATCCGAGCGCCGCGCCGTACATTTTCTTCATAGCAAGTGCGTCCTCCGCCATAGTTCCGTCCGACTCACAGATTATTCTCGGAGAATATCCTTCCTTTGCCAGAACCTCCGCAAGGGGCTCAAACTCCGGCCCGTAAACGGTATCGGCAAACGTAAGGTGCTTCTTTTCACCCGCACCCGTGTACTCAATCTTCGAAAAATGACAGTGAAGCGTATCTGCGTATTCGGCTCCCAGGCCCTCGGTTATTTTATCAAACACTCTTTTGTAGTCGTCTGAGGTAAGAAACACCCCTCCGCACTCTCTTGCGTTAAGATGACCGAAGTCGACCACAGGGTACAGTCTTTTGTCAATACCGCAAATATCAATAACCTCGTCAAGTGTGCCGAGCTGATTTATCTTTCCCATAGTTTCAAGACCGAGCTTAACCGGTGTGTCGGGAATAGCCTCAAGCGTTCTGTACATAGTATCCTTTGCAAGACGCACGGCTTCTTCTCTTGAGATCTTGGCAGCCGAGCCGGTATGAATTACTATTTTCGTCGCACCCATAAGCTCTGCCGCGTGAACCGACTGCTTGATATAGTCAAGACTTTTCAGTCGCTTTTCTTCTTCGATTCCCGAAAGTGAGATAAAGTACGGGGCGTGGAGCGAAAGCTCTATACCGTATTTCTTCGCTTCGTCTCCGAGCTTAATAAAGCTCTCGTCGCTGCCTCTTACACCCTGACCGCACTGATATTCATATGCGTCAAGACCGAACTCCTTTATCCATTTCGGGGCCTGCAGGGTACTTTTGTTTCCTGCCTCGTAAAAGCTTACGCTGTTGCCCGCGGGGCCAAACGTTGCCGCCATTATCCGTTACCGCCTTCCCGTCTTTTCTTCTCTCTGCGATTATATGTACGGATAACCGGCTTTTCAAGAAGTCTTTTAAAGCGGAAAAAGAGATTTTTCTTATCCTTTATCGGTTTTACAAGCACCGTGGTATTCATTTTCGCTATTTTTCCCGCCAGCACGTCGGTGAAAACCTGATCTCCGATAAGGGCTACCTCCTCCGGCTTACATTCCATAGCGGCAAGCGCTTTAAGGCAGCTTTTTTTCAGAGGCTTTCCGCTGTCGGGAAACGCGGGGAAGGACAACGTTTTATTGAAAAGCTCAACACGCGGCGCATGATTATTGGAGACAAACGCAATCTTCATTCCGTTATCCGTCATAAGCGTAAGCCAACCGCGAACCTCCTCGGTCGGTTCAGGTATCTCGTACGGAACGAGCGTATTGTCTATATCGAGAATTATACCCTTAACTCCTCTTTTTAAAAGAAGCTCAGGAGTTACGTCATATATTGTGTCGTAGTAAAAATCGGGTACAAACAGTCCCATTGGTTTAATATCCTTTCTTTTAACGCGATATACGTCGCCCGTCAGCCTATAATTACTTTAAACCAGTTATTGTAGCTTTCGCCTGCGCCGAGAACGGTCATTTCGTTCTTGGTTTCAAGGTCGTCAACCTTTCCGTCATAAGACGGAAGAGACGTCCACGGCTCAATGCAGATATACGGCGCGGTTGTCTGCGGCTTATGCCAGATGCCGAGGAATTTCATATTCGGGTATTCCATACGTACAAACTTTTCGCTCTTTCTGCTCTTAAGCGTTACGTAGCCGCACATATCGGTAAAGAAACGCGCGTCCTCGGAGAAAAGACCGTGGTCAAGGTCGATAATTTTTCCGTCCTTAAGCGGATAGGGCTCGGTCTTTCCGAGATAGAACAGCGGAGACATGCATACAAGCTTCATAGGCTTTACGCAGTCAAATTCAAGATAGTAGTCCTCGAATTTTTCGCCCTCGGTAAGCGGAACGTTATATCCCGGGTGTCCTCCGAGACCGAAATACATAACGTCTGCACCGGTGTTTTTAACGTCGTAGCGGCAATTAATTCCGTTGCCGTCAAGCGTATACGTTACCGAGAAAATAAAATCAAAGGGGTACTGTGCCTTAAGCTCTTCGCTCGACGTAAGAGTAAACTTAAGCTCTGTATCCGAAAGCTTCTCCGCGGCAAAAACGCTGTGTCTTGCGAATCCGTGGAGATTCATTTCGTAGGTTTTACCCTTGTATGTATATTTACCGTCGGTAAGGCGTCCGCAGATCGGGAAAAGGTTTGATGCTCTGCCCGCCCAGAATTCGGGATTTCCCTGCCAGAGGTACTCTGTTTTATCAGCTTTAAGCACAATGCTCTGAAGCTCCGCGCCCATATCGGACACGTCTACCTTTAAAATATCGTTTTCTATGGTATAAATCATTTTTCGTCTCCTTTAAATGTTTATTTTATTGTAATTTTATTATACAGTATAATTTATATTTTGTCAATTATAATTTTAAAAGTGCAAGGATTTTTTTAGAAACCGAAGCGGTAAAAGAAAATGGGAAAAATTTTCCCCGTTTTTTTGTTTAGCGCTACTGCAATATACGCCTTTTCGCCGCAAAAAAGAATATAATATCATAAATCCTCTGATTTTGCATATTTATAAAATCAACATTCGTAAAAATTCACTTTTTCCCGAGCTTTTAATGCTATTTTTCACTGTTCATTTTTCATTTATCAAACAATTATTAACATTTAAGGAATATTTATACACAAATCTATTCAGTATTAGCTTTCACATCTGAAAAATAAATTTTATTGCGTCTTGAAAAAACGGGTACAAAGGTATATAATTGACACACTCTACACTTGCTGCCACGGGCAAGAAACATAAAAGAAAGGCAGAACGGAAATTTAAAATGGGTAAAACATGTATTGGGACCGATGTCGCGGTGTATCAGCTGATTGCCTCACCCGCTGTTTTCAAAAACGAAAACGCGGTATTTAACACGGTATATTCCATACTCTCCGTAAAAACAGAAGGCGATGCGGCGAAAACCACGCTTGTATACGACGTTACGAGAATTAAATCTGTCGGTGAGAAAATACTGTCCGAAGTAATAAAACGCTCGCCAAGCGAAAATGACATACGTGATTTTATCGCGGAGCTGCTGTAAAAAGCAATCGGCAAAACAAAAAGAGGGAACCTTTCGGCTTTAAACCGATAGGTTCTCTCTTTTATTATATGAATATCTAACTGCGTACGGTAATTAAATTACGCCCTCTCCGGCAAGTATGATTCCCTCTCCGATAAGAACCTCGGACGCCTTTTCCGTATCCTTGATTCTGAAAACAATATACGCTTTTTTATTTTTTTCCGGTGAAACAAAGGCATAAATGTATTCGATGTTTATTCCGTGGTCGGCAAGAATTCTTACCGTGTTGGTCATAGCTCCGGGAACGTCGGGAAGCTCCGCTACTATAACGTCGGTAACCGAGGTTATACAGCCTACCTCCTTGAGTGCCTCTCTCGCTTTGTCAGTATCGTTTACAATAAGACGGAGTATTCCGAAATCCTGAGTATCTGCAAGAGACAAAGCTCTTATATCTACTCCCGCATTTCCGAGAGCGTCGGTTATTTTAACCATCATACCCGGCTTATTTTCTATAAATACAGAAATCTGACGTACTGTCATTGTTTTTTACCTCTCTTTCAAAGCGTTTTCAAAGTAAAGATATATGTTTTAATCCGCACCCGTACGGCGCGTTTTAACATCTGTTAAAAATTGTAGCCAAGCTCAAACGCCTTTAAGTTAAGCTCCTTAAACTTTTCGGGAACCGATACCTCAATAGCCTTAAGCCACTTTTCCTTTTCTATATCGAGATACTTTGCAAGTCTGCCCATAAGCACGATGTTAACCGCCTTAGCGCTTCCCGCCTTTTCGGCAAGAGAAAGAGCGTCAAGCTCGTCAACGTATACTCCGAGCGCTTTGATCTCATCAAGAACTCCCGTAGGATACTCCGCCTTTCCTATAATTACCGGCATGGGATCGGTCTGCTGATTGTTGGCAATTACCTTTCCGTCCTTTTTAAGACAGGAGATGTAACGCGCCGCCTCAAGCTTTTCAAAGGAAATGATAAAGTCAGCCTCGCCGTCGGTTATAACGGGAGAATAAACCTTATCTCCGTATCTTACGTAGGTTACAACGGAGCCGCCTCTCTGGCTCATTCCGTGTACCTCGGAAACCTTTACGTCATATCCTTCGCCGAGAAGGAGCTTTCCAAGGAGCTTACTTGCGAGCAGGGTTCCCTGTCCGCCTACTCCCACTATCATTATACTCGTGGTTTTCATCATTATCTTTCCTCGCTTTCTATTGCTCCGAAGGCGCAAAGCTGCTTACATACGTCGCAGCCAACGCAGAGAACGTGGTCGATTACAGCCTTACCGTTCTTAAACGAAATTGCGGGACAGCCGAGCGTCATGCACTTGCGGCAGCTCTTACACTTATCGGGATTAACCGTTACGGGAGATTTTGCCTTTACGCTCTTAAGAAGAACGCAGGGGCGTCTCGAAATGATAACGGAAGGCTCCTCTACCGCGGTCTCCTCCTTTATCGCCTTGTCGCATTCGGCAATATTGTAGGGATCGACTACTCTTACGCGTCTTATACCTATCGAACGGCAGAGGTCCTCAAGATTTACCTTAGCGGCGGGCTCGCCCTTGATGTTATATCCCGTAGTGGGGTTCTGCTGATGTCCGGTCATACCCGTTATAGAGTTATCAAGTATGATTACGGTGGAGTTTGTTGCGTTATACGCTATGTTGATAAGACCTGTAACACCCGAATGCATAAAGGTGGAGTCGCCTATAACACAAGCTGTCTTGTGCTTTCCGCCGTCGGCTATGTTAAAGCCGTGAAGTCCGGAAACAGACGCACCCATGCAGAGGGTTGAGTCAAGCGCGGCAAGGGGCGCAACAGCGCCGAGCGTATAGCAGCCGATGTCTCCGAGAACGGTTACCTTATTCTTAACGAGCGCATAGTAAAGACCTCTGTGAGGGCAGCCTGCGCACATCATGGGAGGACGTACCGGAATGTCCGAGGAAACCTTTACAGTCTCGTTCTTTTTTCCGAGAATAACCTCGGAAACGGTTGCCTGATTGTACTCGCCGATCGGTGAGAAAAGGCTCTTACCCTCAACGGTAAGTCCGAGATTCTTACAGTGAGTTTCGATAATTCCGTCAAGCTCCTCGATAACGATGAGTCTCTTTACCTTAGCGGCAAAGTCAGTAATAAGCTTTTTCGGAAGCGGATTAACGATACCGAGCTTAAGAACGCTTACCGTATCTCCGAGAGCTTCCTTTACGTACTGGTAGCAGCTACCCGAGGTAATAATACCTATATCCGTTCCGCCCATTTCAACCTTGTTAAAAGGACAATCCTCCGAATAAAGGGCAATATCCTCGGTACGCTTTTCAACTATGGGGTGGCGGAGCTTTGCGTTACCGGGCATCATTATGTACTTTGCTCCGTTTTTAACGTATTCCTTTATCGGTGTCTCCTCGCGCTCGCCTATGTCTACTATACTCTGTGAGTGAGCAACTCTTGTACACATACGGAGAAGAACCGGGGTATCGAATTTCTCGGAAAGAGCGAACGCTTCCTTTGCGAAGCGGTAGCTTTCCTCAGAGTCGGCAGGCTCAAGCATCGGTATCTTAGCCGCAATGGCGTAATGACGGGAATCCTGCTCGTTCTGAGACGAATGCATAGCGGGATCGTCCGCGACGCAGATTACAAGTCCTCCGGTAACACCGGTATAAGAAAGCGTAAACAGCGGGTCCGCCGCCACGTTAAGACCTACGTGCTTCATAGCGCACGCGGAACGCGCACCTGCGAGAGACGCGCCGAACGCGACCTCCATAGCAACCTTTTCGTTGGGCGCCCATTCCGAATGAATGTCGTTATACTTTGATAAAAATTCCGTGATTTCGGTTGAAGGTGTTCCGGGGTAGCTGGAAACAACGTTTATTCCACCCTCGTAAAGACCTCTGGCAACCGCCTCGTTTCCTATAAGGAGTTTTTTCATTTTTATATTCCTTTCTGACTGTGGAAAAATAAATTAAATTAACACTTTTGAATATATCCGCCGTTCCGTTGACCGTTTTTTTCAGCCAACCCTTCCGACGTCTTATATTTTGCGGTTATCTATTACGCGCTTTGCCTTTCCCTCGGAGCGAGGAAGGGATTTTGCGTTAACAAGAGTGATTTTTGCCGAAATACCGACAACCGACTTAATCTTTTCGCTTATCTCGTTGCGGATTTTTTCAAGGTCGGAAACGGTATCGGTGAAGCTTTCACCGTCAAGCTCTACCTGGATTTCAAGCGTATCGGTGGAGTTTACTCTGTCAACTATAAGCATATAGAACGGAGCGACGCCCTTAACCGAAACGATAACAGATTCAATCTGGCTCGGGAAAACGTTTACGCCGCGAATAACCATCATATCGTCGGTTCTTCCGGTAATTCTTCCCATTCTTACCGTCGTTCTTCCGCACGCGCAGGGTGTAGCGTCAAGAACGCAGAGGTCGTGCGTACGGTAACGGAGCATCGGCATACCCTGTTTGGTTATCGTGGTAAATACAAGCTCTCCGGTCGTTCCGTACGGAAGCGGCTCTTCTGTAACGGGATCGATAATTTCGGGAATTACGTGGTCCTCGTTTACGTGCATTCCGTTCTTTTCAAGACACTCAAACGCAACGCCGGGACCTGCTATTTCGGTAAGACCGTAAATGTCGCAGGCATCAATCTCAAGAAGCTCTTCTATCTTCGCGCGCATTTCCTCCGACCAAGGCTCGGCACCGAAGCATCCGGATTTAAGCTTTAAATCCTTTTTCGGATCAAGTCCCATTTCTCTTATGGTTTCACCGAGATATGTAGCGTAAGAGGGTGTACAGCAAAGCATGGTAGCGCCAAGCTCGCGCATCATCATTATCTGACGCGCCGTGTTTCCGCTCGACATAGGTATAGTCATCATTCCGAGCCTACCTGCGCCCTGATGTACGCCAAGACCGCCTGTGAACAGTCCGTAGCCGTAGCAAACCTGAATAATATCCTCTTTGGTTCCGCCCGCGGCGGTAAGAGCTCTGGCTACCATTTCAGTCCATACGTCAACGTCGTTCTGAGTATAACCGGAAACGATAGGCTTTCCCGTAGTACCCGACGAGCCCTGGATTCTAACTATCTCGCTTTTCGGAGCGGCAAGAAGTCCAAAGGGAAATTCGTCTCGAAGATCGGTTTTATTTGTAAAAGGCAGATAGCGGAGGTCATCAACGCTCTTTATATCCTCTGGCTTAATGCCCTTTTCATCCATACGCTGACGGTAAAGAGGAACGTTGTCGTACTCTCTCTTAACCACCTCGCGAAGTCTCTTGCCCTGAAGCTCACGCAGAGCCTCTCTCGACATACATTCGTATTCGGGCGACAGAATGTTGTGTGTTTTCGGTGCTTTCATTTCAGCAGTCCATTTGCGCATTTCTCGCGCATCCTTTCAGTACTAGGATAAAATCTTATCCGTTAATATGATTACAGCAGACGTGCGTAACGGAAAAAGAAAAGCCTCTGTAATCCGTCGGCACTTATGCCGTTTGATACAGAGGACGAAATACAAAAATACCCCGTGGTACCACCTCAGTTTAGCGCTTTCTCACGAAAACGCCCTTATCGGTACAATAAATACCGTTTCTCTGTAACGGGAGTTCCCGAAGGCTCTTACACACTTACCTAAGCTTCCAAGCCTCTGCTCGCAAAGAGAACTTCACGTTTTTCCTTATTCCGCCCTTTCACCTTACGGCGGCTCTCTGTGTTAAGTACATAACGCTACTCGCTTTGCTCTCACGCATTTATTTTATTATAACATAAGCATACCGTTTTGTCAAGTAAGTACGTGCATATTTTTTATATTTTTTTAATATGCTTTACAGTGTTTTTTTGCGTCAACAACCTGTTTTCGGCAAACTTTTAAACAGTAACCGTTTTTACCATACTATTCATATATTCAACAGCAATAAAACCGAAATCTTTATACAAAAGCAACAATTATTTTATTTTTTCGGCAAATGACTTGATTTTTCATTTCCGATTTGATATAATTGTTATATACACTTGTACCCCTTTAAATACAAAAACGAAAAAGAAAAAATGCGCAAGGTAACGCGCGGAGGTATCCCTATGGTATGCGAACTTACAATCACAAACGTTTACGGACTTAACGCGAGCAACGCTCCCCATCTCGTACAGAAAGCAAATATGTATAAAAGCTCTATCTGGATCGAAACTGAAGGACGCAAGGTAAACGCCAAAAGTCTTCTTGGAGTTATTTCTCTCGGAGTTAAAAAGGATATGAAAATAGTCCTCAGAGCCGAAGGCAGCGACGAAAAAGACGCTATCGAAGGCATTGTTGATATGATTCAGAACGGCTTCGCAAACTAAGCCTCCAAATTTTTATACTATAATGAAAACATCAAGCAGGCTTAGACAACGTCTTAGTCTGCTTTTTCCATTTATTTAAACACACTATGGAATTTAACGAAAAACTTATTCACGATTTAAGACAAAAGGCAAACACTCTGCCGCTTACTCCCGGTGTTTATTTAATGAAGGACAAGAGCGGAAAAATAATATACGTAGGAAAGTCAAAGGCTATGAAAAACAGGGTTTCCTCGTATTTTACCGACCTTAAAAGCCACAGCGTAAAAACCGCGAAAATGGTAAGCCTTGTACACGACTTTGATTATATTCTTACGGATACGAATATAGAGGCGCTGGCTCTTGAAAACCGACTTATAAAGCTTCATAAGCCGAAATTCAATATAAAGCTTAAGGACGGAAAGTCCTATCCTTATTTAAAGCTGACCTTGAATAAGCCTTATCCGCGTCTGACCTTTACAAGAAAAAGAATGGACGACGGCGCAAAATATTTCGGGCCGTACAGCGGTGCCTCGGTTGCCGTCTCGCTTTTAAAAACAGCGGAAAAAGCGTTCGGGCTTGCGTCGTGTAACAGACGCTTTCCCGAGGATATAGGTAAAGAACGCCCCTGCATCTATAAGCATATAGGACATTGTTCCGCGCCCTGCGACAGAAGCATAAGCGCCGAGCAGTACACAGAGCGGTGCAAAAAGGCGGCGGCATTTTTAAGAGGCTCGTATTCCGACGTCAAAAATGACCTTGAAGAAAAAATGTTAAAAGCTGCCGAGGAGCTTAATTTCGAAGCCGCGGCAAAATACAGAGACAGAATACAGACGCTTGAAGCCTGCCGTCAAAAGCAAAAGGCGGTTACCTTTCCCGGAGATGAAAAGGACGTTATCGCTATTTACAGAGACGACCTTTCCACATCGGTTTCGGTATTTTTTATAAGAGACGGAAGCATCACCGACACGGAAAACACCGTTTTCCCCTCCGAGCAGCTTGCCGAGGACGGAGATATAATAGCGTTTCTATGTGATTTTTACAACAAAAGGGAGTTTATTCCCCGGGAAATACTGCTTGACTACACCCCCTCCGAGGAAAATCTCGAGGACTTTACCGAATACCTTGAAAGCGAGTGTAAAACCAAGGTAAAGGTACGCTGTCCCGAAAAGGGAGACCTTAAAAAGCTCTGCCTTATGGTTAAGGAAAACGCGGCGGAGGCGGCAAAGCGGTTCGTTCAGTCCGCGGAAAAACACGACAAGGTCGCGATTCGTCTTGCGGAGCTTCTTTCACTTGAGGTTGTGCCCGAGCTTATAGAAGCCTATGATATTTCCAATATCGGCTCGGACAATATTACGGCGGGAAAAATCTCCTCCGAAAACGGGAGACTTAACAAAAGCGCGTACAGAACCTTTAAAATCGGCTTAACGGACGGGCAGGACGACTACTCCGCTATGCGCGAGGCAATAAAACGCCGACTTAATCATCCCGAGGACAAATACCCCGATCTTATTCTGCTTGACGGCGGAAAGGGACACGTTTCCACGGTAAAAAAACTGTTTCAGGAAGAAAATATCACCATTCCCGTTTTCGGAATGGTAAAGGACGAGTTTCACAAAACAAGAGCTTTAACCGACGATGTTTCTGAAATCAGCATAGCCAGAGAGCAGGAAGTTTTCATATTTATATATAAGCTTCAGGAAGAGGTTCACAGATACACCGTCGGAAGAATGATGGGAGCTAAACGTAAAACTCTTAAAAAATCCTCTCTCACCGAGATAGAGGGCATAGGTCCCACAAAGGCAAAGGCTCTTATGGCTCATTTTAAAACGCTCTCCGCAATAAAGGGAGCCGAAAAGGACGAGCTTATGACGGTTAAAGGTATAACCGAGACAAACGCACTCTCTATTATAAAATATTTTTCACCGGACAGTGAGCAAAAATAACTTGCTATGTTATTGAGCAACCGCAAACCACCCATTAACTTTAAATAGCAAAAAGCACAATTATTTTCTATTGCAAAATAAACACAAACAATATTTCACCAAAGGAAATTTAAACAATGATGAGAATTATAACCGGAAAGGCTCGCGGTGTGCGTCTTGATACACTCGAAGGACTTTCCACAAGACCGACCGCGGAAAAGGTAAAGGAAGCTATTTTCAGCACCATACAGTTCGAAATTGAGGGCAGACGGGTTCTTGACCTCTTTTCGGGTAGCGGTCAGATGGCTCTTGAAGCTTTAAGCCGAGGCGCAAAAAGCGCCGTTTTGGTAGACTCCTCTAAGGAAGCCGCGGAGATAATAAGAAAAAACGCTATAAAAACAAAGCTTTTCGCGGACACACGTGTAATTGTAAGCGATTACAAATCGGCAATAACGCAGCTTAAAAACGGAGAAAAGTTTGACCTTGTATTCTGCGACGCACCTTATGCCGCAAAGCTTACCGCCGACGCGATAGAGCGTGTGCTGCGAGCCGGTATTCTTTCCGATGCCGCCGTGGTTATTACAGAAAGCGACGAGGAAACGCCGTACGAATTTAACGGTTTAACAATAAGAAAGCACAGTAAATACGGAAGAACCTATATAACCGTTTACGAAAAGACCTTAAATTAACACCGCAAAAACCCGAAACAAAAAACTCAAAACGAAAAACCGAAACACCCACCTAAATCGTTATACCGAAAGGATGAGAAGAATGAAGGCACTTATATGCGGAAGCTTTGATCCGGTTACCAACGGCCATCTTGATATTATAACGCGAGCCGCGGCTCTTTTTGACAGTGTTACAGTTGGTATATTCATAAATTCCGAGAAAAAATATTATTTTGATTTAAACACCCGTGTACAGCTTCTCACCGAGGCGGTAAAGGATTTAAAGAACGTTACCGTTGACTTCAGCGAAGGCTACGTTGCCAAATACGTTGAAGAAAACGGAATTGACGTAATAGTCAAGGGTGTTCGTAACGCTACCGATTTTGAATATGAAGCAATGATAGACAAGGTAAATAAGCAGATTTACCCCGGTGCCGAAACTCTTCTTCTTATCGCGTCAAAGGAAATCGAGCATTTAAGCTCAAGCTTTGTTAAGGAAAAATTTCTTTCCGGAGAGGATATAACCAGCTACGTTCCGGAATGTGTCAAAAAGGCTTTTGAAGACAAAAAGTCATTTTAAACCATTAACAATCAAACAAGAGACTTTTATTGCTATCATTCACACAAATCCAACAATACAGTTTTCACAAACACCTATCAAGGCTAAATTTTAAAACAATTATTTTCCCACTCGAAAGGACAAAAAATATGGAATTTTCCCATATACCGGTAATGCTTAAGGAAGCCGTTGACGGCCTTAATATAAAACCCGACGGTTTTTACGCCGACTGCACCACGGGTGGCGGCGGACACAGCTACGAGATAGCTTCAAGGCTATCGGACAGCGGCAGACTCTTCTGCTTTGACAGAGATCCCGAAGCGATAGAGGCTGCTAAAAAGCGTCTTGCGCCTTTTGCAGATAAAATAACCTTTATAAACCGAAATTTCGCTGAAATAAGAGAGGTTCTTGACGGTATAAAGCTTGACGGCGCCATTATCGACCTCGGAGTTTCCTCCTATCAGCTTGACAACGCGGAACGCGGCTTTTCTTACATAAAAGATGCTCCGCTTGATATGAGAATGAACCAAAACGACACAAAAAGCGCATTTGACGTTATAAACGGTTATTCAAGAGAAGCTCTTATAAAGATACTGAGAGACTACGGAGAAGAGCGCTTTGCTCCGAAAATAGTTTCATATATTATAAATGCAAGAGAAAAAACGCCTATATCAACAACCGGTGAGCTTGCGGAAATAGTTAAAAAAGCCATAGGTCCCGCGGCATCAAAGGACGGCGGACATCCCGCAAAAAGAACCTTTCAGGCAGTAAGGATAGAGGTAAACGGTGAGCTTGAAATAATCGAACCGACTGTCAGAAATCTCACCGAGCTTTTAAAACCCGAGGGAAGGCTTTCCGTAATAACCTTCCACTCTCTTGAGGATAGGATTGTAAAGCAGACATACGCCGCTCTTGCGAAGGGTTGTACGTGTCCGCCTAAGCTCCCT
>JAZRDX010000179.1:0-22775 GCA_045660565.1 Eubacteriales bacterium | reverse complement strand
TACGAGGAAGAAATAATTCCGGCGATAAAAAACGGACTTTGCGGCTCGGTCTACACCCAGCTTTCCGACGTTGAGGACGAAACTAACGGGCTTATTACCTATGACAGAAAGGTCGTTAAGGTAACTACGGAAGGAATGCTTTCGGTAGCTATGCGACTTTCCGAAGAAATGGAGCGCGCGTGCAGATAGGAAGCGCCCCTCTAAGGTCGCTCCAATGAATTTACGGCTATTCTACAACACAAAAAGCGTAAGCAAGGCTCTTTCTCCTGCTTACGCTTTTTTACAATATGTAAATTTCGCTGTATAACGGGGTACACCGTTATAAACTATATAAATAAATCACCGCCCTACGGCAAAATTTGATGTTTTGCTAGGATATTTAGCCTTAGCACTTATACAAATTATTTGCCAAAGTATCTTTCAAGAAGTCCTGCAAATGCCTTGCCGTGGCGAGCTTCGTCGCACTTGTTTTTTTGTTTGGTTTTTACTTCTTTTCGATCCATTTCAGTACAGGCTCTTTGAGGATGCCCATTGGTCTTGTGAAGTATCCGTATGACCATGCCTCGCCACTGCTGCGCCAGAAGTCGGGTCCGATATAAATGCGCTTGTTATCGGCTGACAGGTTGTGAAGAGCCGAAAAAGTGTTGTAGCGCGTTCCATACAAAACATAGGTTACATTGTGCTTACCCGCCGAGAGATTTGTAACTGTCACACTATATGGAGACTTGATAATATCTCCCGCCTCTCTGCCGTCCACAAACACCTTAACAAATGCTCCGCGCCAGAAAGAAACTTCGATCTCAAGATCTCCGTCTCCGGGAAGCACGACCTCATTTTCATAGCGAACGTTACCTCCGTAGAACTTCATCCCCTGCTCTGTAACCGAACCGTACCAAAGCTTTTCGGGGCGTGCCGTGATATACGCGTGTGAGCCTACCGCCGACGTACCGAAATCTCCAAGCAGATAGCAGGCTTCAAGGTCGGTGCGAAGTCCAAAGGGCATGGTGATTTCCAAAACATTGTCGCCTTGATGAAGCATGGGAAGCTTCACCGTCTCAATATCACGATCCACCCACCAGCCGTCGGGCGTACTTGGCACTGCTTGACCGTTGAAGAAAACAGTTGCCTTTGTGAGATTCTCCATTGCCAATTTTGCGGCACAGTCAATCTCAGAGTGTATTGTATAACGCAATGACACCACGTGATCCTCGGGCGCAGTTGCCACAGCCCACGGCTGATAGAATTTTGTGCGTCTGAGAGGAAGGTCAAGAGACTTTCTCACCGCCTCGTCAATGCGCATTATTTCCTCTGCGGTTTGCCATTCACCGCCGTCAAGGCTGTATTCAGCCATGTCAAGGAGCAAAACGTTAGGTTCTTCAAGACTATATGAGGCACACATGGGAGACACCAGCTCACGGCACTCGCGTTTGTCTTCCTCAACCTTGATAGATAGCTGCTCGTCGGTCTTTTTCAAACGGAACAACGGGCTGTCATGCTCATAAATAACAGTACGAATGATTGTTTTTCCTTCGCTGATTTCATAAGAAACAGCTTTTTCCTCACCACTCTCGGTATCAAGAATAGTGGGAATATACTGACCTTTAACGGTTATCTCAAGCTCCTGTCGAAGAATTGTACCCACACGCTCATTTTTTTCGAGGTGCGTCAAGAACAAATAACGTGCATCTCCTTCCTCTCGCATAGCATACATAAGAGTTTCGCAAGGAGGCTCCACTATTCTTGGCAAACCGGAAAGCGATACTGTACGCATACCGATCTGACGTACAGGCTCAAGAGACTCAAGCAGTTCATATCGACTGTGAGAAATGCGGACTGCGGAACCGATAAGTGCATTTAGTCTGTCGACGCCTCTTTCTTCACCTTCTATCAAACGCGGGGCGCGCCCCATGATTATAAGTTGTCCGCCTGACGCTGAAAACTCCTCGAGCAGGGTCAACGTATGCTCACGGAGCGTCTCACAATCCGAAAGAATAACCGTTTTATATTGCATCTCACCAACATGAAGCGGAGCGCCGCCAAACGGGCACAGCTTAGGCAAGAGAGATTCAGATAGATAATCATAATCTATATTTCCCGACAAAAGCCAGTTGGAAACATCCGCAAAATGTTGCTCCGCTTCCTCGCGGCGCACCTTTGTCTCATTTTTAGAGGCACGACACAACCAATAGCTTTCCATAGGGTGAAGCACCGCCACATCTACCACCGGACGACCGCGTGTAAGCACGGTATTAAGACGGGCATAATGATCCTCCACAAGTCTATATTCGCGATACCAAGGTGACTGATAGAATATAGAGGCGGGATAATCACGCTTTCCCTGGCCCTTCATAGTCTGCCACGCAAGGTGAGGAACGCGCACCGTTACACCAAGGCACGCCTGCCAGTCGCCCTGAAAGCGATGACCTCTGAAGTCAAAATCCCAACCGGTTACGCCGTACATTTCGGAAAGCATTCCTTCCCTGCCCGTCTGGTGAACCACCGAGGCGCATTGCTTGGCTGTGGTAAATACGCGGTCATCAAATAGCACGTCCATACCGGGAAGCCCCATATGAATATAACCGCGCATAATGTCGGCAACAGTTCGACTTGCCTCTTCCAAAGTATCCTCACCAACAAAGTGGCCTGTAAACAAAATGCCATTTTGTTCACACCACGAACCCAGGTTATCGGCAAACGCCTCGTGAAAACGCTCGCTGACGTGGCGGAAATAGCGATATCTCGTGCGTTCACCGCGTCCGTCGCTGTCGGCAAAGAACACCTCAGGCAATCGGTCGGCAATACGCTCGCCAAAAGCATTAAAATATGTATCCTCAAGATCCAGCGTCCACGGCACCGAAGCCCATTCTTTAGAAAAACCGTTGTTCAGAGGCTCAACGACACTCATTTGCGGCTCATCGGTAAAGATAGCCGGCACAGCACCGCCAAAATCTTCGCCTACTACTCGCTGATATGCTTCATAGGTAACTTCACGGAATTTATCCATAGCAGGCTTTGACAGTGTGTCAACGTACTCCTGACCGTTAAAGCGCATCTTTCCGCCGGGGTTGGTCATGCAATAGAAGAAACGGCGATTATCTCCGCCCTTCTCATGAGGTGCCGCGGTGTAATCCGCAAGACATCCGCGGTCATCCACCGTTATGTCATATGCCGCAACGAAATACGGAAGGCCTTCTTCATACGCCAATTCCCTGTTCTCGGTGGCGTTTTCAAGAAGCTTTGTTGTCATCAAAAGATGCTTCTGGCGATGTTTTATCTCCTTAGTCACCTCACCGCCCGCGCAGCCCGAGGGCCATCTGTCCTCGTCATACAGCCATGCGCGCATTCCGAGATTTTTTGCTTTTTCCACGCAAAAGCGAACCGCCTCCATAAAGGTGTCACCCAAATATGTCTCTGTAAGTCCCTGGCGCACATGCATAATAAATCCGCCAAAGCCCATCTCGTGAAAAATCTCTATCTGCTGTCCCAGTTCCTCATGAGACAGCGACGAGTTCCAAGCCCAAAACGGAACTCCGCGCATCTCGGTAGGCGGATTTTTAAACATATCATTTGAGAATTCTTGCTTAGTATATAACATAACGCACCTCACGCTTATATGATACTTTTATTATACACGATTCACCTTTTTTGTCAATAACATTTTTAAAAAAATTATGAAAAAAACAAATAGCAACCTTTCCGCAAATGCTACTACGCTAAATCCTCTCATAATAAGCTTCCGCTTTTCAAATCTCCACTTTTTCGGTATTCTAAACCCTTAAACACACAACCTTCCACTAATTTTCCACAAACAGAAAAAGAGGATAAACCGAAGCTTATCCTCTTAAATATTTTTATTTTCTTACTCCTCTACCTCAAATGCGTCCTTATCAAGACCGCATACGGGGCAGACGAAATCTGCGGGAACGTCCTCCCATTTCGTGCCGTGAGCTATTCCGTTTTCGGGATCACCCTTTACAGGATCGTATTCATATCCGCAGGGACATACGTACTTTGCCATAGTCGTCATTTGCTTTCGTTAACTGTTTTTACCGTATTATTGACCGAAATCTAAAATGTTATTTGTCGAAAAATGGTATTTGTAAACCAACCCACAAAACATTATCTTAGCGACGTTCAATATGAATACTCTTACAAAACCGTCGCAGATTGCTTGCGGGTGCTACCCGAAATTATTTGCCGAAGTATCTTTCAAGAAGTCCTGCAAATGCCTTGCCGTGGCGAGCCTCGTCTCTTGCCATCTCGTGAACGGTGTCGTGGATAGCGTCGAGGTTAAGCTCCTTTGCTCTCTTAGCAAGGTCTGCCTTGCCTGCGGTTGCGCCGTTTTCAGCCTCAACTCTCATTTCAAGGTTCTTCTTGGTGGAAGCCGTTACAACCTCTCCGAGAAGCTCGGCAAACTTAGACGCGTGCTCTGCTTCCTCGTAAGCCGCCTTTTCCCAGTAAAGACCTATCTCGGGATAGCCCTCGCGGTGTGCAACTCTTGCCATTGCAAGGTACATACCAACCTCGGTGCACTCACCCATAAAGTTCATGCGAAGATCTGCCTTAATATCTTCGGGAGCGTCTGCCGCTACTCCTACAACGTGTTCTGCCGCCCAGGACATCTCTGCCTCCTGTTTTGTGAACTTACTAGCGGGCGCTTTGCAAACCGGGCACTTCTCCGGTGCTTCATCTCCCTCGTGTACATATCCGCATACCTGACATACAAATTTCATTTTCTTTTCCTCCGTAAAATTAAATATTTTTATTTTTTCTATTTTTTGCGTTATACGCATTTTAAACCTTATCAGCGCATCCTGCGCAGAATCCGTAATACAGCACCGCGCCGCCCTCTATGACGAAACCGAACGATTCGGAAACGCGTGGCAGCTTTTGCTCGGCTGTAATATCAATAACCCCTCCGCACACTCTGCATTTCGCATGGGAGTGAGGCCTTACCGTTATGTCAAACCTATCGGCTCCGTCATAAACGGGAACCTTTATTGCAATTCCGCTTTTAACAAGCGAGTTTAAAATTCTGTAAACCGTCGCTCTGCCTATTGTCGCATCAGTCTTTGCTACCTCGTCGCAGACCATTTCCGCCGTCGGGTGGTTACGCATTGCTGAAAACACCGCAATAACAGTATCTTTTTGCTTAGTGTTTCGGGTTTTAACATTGTTATTTATCTGCATAATTTAAATAACTTATTTCTTAAGCCTTCCTCCTTTCGCTTTCCTTAATGATATTATATCTCATTAAGAGCAATTTGTCAAGTACTTTTTGAAAAAAAGTTTAAAAAATTTTTTATAACGTTGTTTTTGCTTATTTCAACCGCCTGATTTTGTTAATTTCTTCCTTATTTATTATATCTATATTATTCATGGGTTTAATAGGATATTCTGAGCCTGTATTTATATAAAACCTCTTAAATACTCAAACGGTTAAAAGCATATACCTCTTAGGCTACAAAAATAGCCAAGCAGCATGCTTTCACGCGCGGCTCGGCTATTTTATTTTATTAATTTACTTTACAACTATATTGATTATCTTTCCGGGAACGTAAATTTCCTTGATAACCGTCTTGCCGTCAATAAACGGAAGAATCTTCTCATCAGCCTTTGCCACTGCGAACGCGGTGTCCTTATCGGCGTCCTTGGCAAGGGTTACAGTGCCTCTTACCTTGCCGTTTATCTGAACAGCTATCTCAACAGTGCTGTCAACCGTTTTTGCCTCGTCATAGGTCGGCCACGAAACGGTAGCGATAAGCTCGCTGTGTCCAAGTCCTTCCCATATTTCCTCGCAGAGGTGAGGAGCAAAGGGAGAAAGAAGTTTTACGTAGGTTTCAAGTTCATCCTTAGTTAAGCAACCTTTTGCTTCTATTTCGTTAATAAGCGTCATAAGTTGCGCAATCGCTGTATTAAACTTAAGCTCCTCTATATCGCTCGTTACCTTTTTTACGGTCTTATGGAAGATTGTTTCAAGTCCGTCGGTTACTCCGCTTCCCTTTACTATCGAGGGAAGATCAGCAACTCTTTCAAGGAAACGCTTACAGCCCTTAACGCTGCTTTCGGACCACGGAGCGGCAGATGCGTAATCGCCCATAAAGAGTATATAAACACGGAGAACGTCCGCGCCGTATTTATCAACGGTATCGTTAGGGTCAACGACGTTGCCCTTCGACTTACTCATTTTATCTCCGTCGGGACCGAGAATAAGTCCCTGCGCGGTACGCTTTGCGTAAGGCTCGGAGGTCGGTACAAGACCGAGGTCATAAAGGAACTTATACCAGAAGCGCGAATAAATCATGTGGCGGGTTACGTGCTCCATACCGCCGTTATACCAGTCAACCGGCATCCAGTATTTAAGCTTTTCGGCAGAAGCAAATTCGTTATCGTTATGCGGATCGATATAACGGAGGAAGTACCACGACGAGCCTGCCCACTGAGGCATGGTGTCGGTCTCTCTCTTTGCGCTGCCTCCGCATTTCGGACACTTGCAGTTTACGAAAGCGTCAATCTTTGCAAGAGGGCTTTCGCCGCCTTCACCCGGCTCAAAGTTTTCAACTGTGGGCAGACGGAGCGGAAGCTCGCTGTACGGTACGGGAACCATTCCGCACTTTTCGCAGTGTACGATCGGTATGGGCTCACCCCAGTATCTCTGGCGGTTGAACGCCCAGTCCTTCATTTTATACTGAACACCGGCTTCGCCTATTCCCTTCGCTTCAAGATGCTCTATCATCTTTTCGATAGAGGTTTTCTTGTCGGTAAGACCGTTAAGGAAGCCTGAGTTTACCATTTCACCACTCTCGGTATAAGCGGCTACCGAAATGTCTCCTCCCTTAATTACCTCAACAATGTCGATACCGAACTTCTTTGCAAAGTCGTAGTCTCTCTCGTCGTGTGCGGGAACAGCCATTATTGCGCCTGTTCCGTAACCCATCATTACGTAATCGGAAATGTATATCGGAATTTCCTTTTCGGTTATCGGGTTGACGGCGGTTATTCCCTCAATCTTAACGCCTGTCTTGTTCTTTACAAGCTGAGTACGCTCAAACTCGGTTTTCTTTGCGCACTCCTCTTTGTAATTTTCAACGTCGGCATAGTTAGCGATTCTATCCTTATATTTTTCAAGAATAGGATGCTCGGGAGCCATTACCATAAAGGTTACTCCGAAAAGGGTATCGGGACGTGTAGTGTAAATTCTGAGCTTTTCGTCGGCACCATTAAGTGTGAAGTTAACGAACGCTCCGGTTGACTTACCTATCCAGTTAACCTGCTGCATCTTGATATTGGGAAGGTAGTCGACCTCCTCAAGACCTGTAAGAAGCTTATCCGCGTACTTTGTTATACGGAGATACCAGACGTCCTTTGACTTCTGAACTATATCGCTCTTACATATATCGCACTTTCCGCCCTGCGAGTCCTCGTTGGAAAGAACGACCTTACATGCGGGGCAGTAATTAACAAGCGCCGTATCACGGAAAACAAGTCCGTTTTCAAACATTTTAAGGAATATCCACTGTGTCCACTTGTAGTAGTCCTCCTCGGTTGTGTCAACGGTTCTTGACCAGTCGAAGGAAAATCCTACTCTCTTGAGCTGAGAGGTGAACTTTTCTATGTTCTTATCGGTAACGGTACGCGGGTGAAGTCCCGTTTTGATTGCGTAGTTTTCGGTGGGAAGTCCGAAAGCGTCAAAGCCTATCGGATAAAGGACGTTATAGCCCTCCATTCATCTCTTTCTGCTTATTACCTCAAGTCCGGAATAAGCCTTTATATGTCCGACGTGCATACCGGCACCGGAGGGGTACGGAAACTCGATAAGGCCGTAGAACTTCGGCTTACTGAAGTCATCCTTGGCTTCGAAAACCTTAGCTTCCTCCCATTTGTTCTGCCATTTCGTCTCTATTTTCGAAAAGTCGTATTTCATAAATTTTGCCTTTCATCGTAAGTTATAATAAATCAAATTACAGTATACCATATAATAATGAATATATAATGAACAAACCAAAAAAATCTGCAAATTAGCAAAACTTTTTAATATCGAATATTTTTTACTTTTTGAGGGATATTAATAAAAGCAGCACAGCTGCTTACGAAAGGATTTCGTCTACCCAAAACCGATTTAAAAGGTTTTATACGGAAGCTTTCCCACTGCGGCTTTAAGGCTGATCATTTTTATAAAAATGAAAGGATAAATACAAAATGAACGACACCCAAAAATTACTTGAATTTATATACAAAAATGCCGAAATGGGCAGAAAAACGGTTGATCCCATAAAGAACATGAATAACGATTCAAGATTTCAGACTACTCTTGACAGAATGCTCAGCGACTACAACGAAATCTGTACAGAGGCAGACTGCCGCTTAAAGGAGTGCGGCGTTTCAGAGGCTTCGGGGCTTAATATAGGCGAGAAAATGATGACCGAAATATCTCTGCGCATGGGCACCATAAAGGACCGCTCCGTTCCGCATCTCGCGGATATGCTTTTAAAGGGGGCGTCTATGGGAGTTACCGACATTTCAAAAAAGCTTGACGAGTGCAGAGACGCCGATGAAGGCTCTGTTAAACTCGCAAACCGTCTTTTAAAAATGAACTCCGACACCATTGACGAGATGAAGCAGTTCCTTACCGCTACCGCAGGGGTTTAAGAGGATAAAAAAACAGTCCCCCGATTTTGAAGTGAACCCAAAAGTTAGACGCTTTTGGAGGTGCATATCACACTTCGGGGGATTATTTTTATACCGAAAACACGTATAAAGCGCGTGTTTTTTTTGCGTTTAATTTTTTCTTTTCTTTTTTATTTCTGTGTCGGATATAATACCGTCTATTTCGTCCTTGTCGCAAAGAGCACTGAGATACTTTTTCCCAACCTTACTGCTATCGCAAAGAAGGAATTTTCTTTTTGATTTTTTCATCATGATCCTACGCATCGAATTTTCCATAATCGAGGTATCGGTAGCCTCTCCGTCCTCTGTTAGCCCACGGCAGGAGAAAAAAGCAACGTCGGCGTTATACCTTGAAAGCATTTTCTCCGCGTCAGGTCCTATGTATGACGAGGATTCCGGCGTCATCTCCCCTCCGGTGCAAAGCGTTTTAATACCGAACGAGTTAAGCTCAAGCGCCGTTCTTGCTCCGTTTGTTATTACCAAAATATTTTTCAGCTTCGCGATATGAGGAACAAGACAGCCCGCAGTTGTTGACGCATCAAGCATAACGGTATCTCCGTCCTTTATCTCCTTTACCGCCTTAATCGCTATCGCGCGTTTTTCTTCAATACATTCATAGTCGCGCACCGAAAGCGGTATACGTCTGTCGGAATATCCGGTTTTAAGACTGACTATTCCGCGACGGCATCTTACCATATCCTTTTCCTTAAGGGTAAGTATATCGCGCCTTACCGTCGGCTCGCTTATAAACATTTTTTCCGCAAGCTCACTTACGCTTCTTTCTCTTACCGAAAGCAGCTCTACGTAAATTCCTTCTCTTGAAAACAGTGCCATAATAACCGCCTTTCAATCATTTATATCATTATTATAATCAATTTGTAATCAAAAAGTCAAGTATTTTTTCGAATATTGACTTTTTTATTTTCAGTCGGTATAATGAATATAGAGTTGCTGTTTAAATTCACTTCCCTGGTTTTAACGGCAAAAAGTAAAGCGCAAAAATTCAGCTGATGCTGATAAAGTGATTTTTACTCTCAAAATTTCACGTGGCTGCTTTAGCGCAGCGGAAAGGTTATTGTTATGAACAAAATTTACGTAGAGGGACACCGCGGCTTCTGTGCCGAATATCCCGAAAACACCCTTCTTTCCTTTGAAAAGGCTATTGAGCTTGGAGTAGATGCCATAGAATTTGACGTGTGGCTCTCAAAAGACAAGGTGCCGGTGCTTATGCACGACTGCAACACTATGCGCACCTGCGGAGCTGAGGGAAACATAAAGGAAATGACACTTGAGGAGATAAAAAAGCTCTGCCCGTCCTATGAAAGCAAGTTTGGGGATAAGTTTAAGGGTGCCGTAAGCGTTCCAACCCTCCGCGAGCTTCTTACGCTTGTAAAAGAGAAAAATCCATCTGTACGACTCGGAGTTGAAATCAAGCAGTACACCGAGGAAACGGTTGATCTTACGGTAGCGCTTCTTAAGGAATACGGCTTTTTCGACGACTGCTGGTTCTATGCGTTCAACGGGCGCATAATCAGCTATCTTAAGGAAAAATATAACGGAAGAACCATGGGCTACCCCGCGTTCCAGATGGGTGAGTTTGAGGGTTATGAAAACTACGTGGAGATAGGTCTTTGCATGGACGTTCTCCGCTCAAGCGACCGTGATAAATATCTTGAAATGAATCTTCCCTCCCACATGTTCTGTGCCGATACCGAGGAGGACGTTAACTACTGCATAAGCCTCGGCGCATCTCTTATAACGGCAAACGATCCCCGTCCGCTCCTTAAAATTTTAGGAAGATAATAGGGGAAAGAACAAATTACGTTCGGTTTTTACTTCTGTATCAAAATAGAGGAAATAAAATATATGACACTTAGTGAAATGTTCGAAAAGATAAACGGCAAGGAATGCCCCTGCGGAAAGGAGCACTTTGTTCCCGTAAAGGTTTACAGCGGCTCGGGTGCGATTTTACGTCTTCCCGAGGCTATGCGTGAGCTTTCCGCAAAAAAAGCTTTTATATTAAGCGACAAAAACACTCAGAAAGCCGCGGGAGAGAGGGTATATTCTCTCCTGTCCGAAAAGGGATTCAAGTTTACGGGCTTCGTATTCGACGAGGAACACCTTGAACCCGATGAGCGAAGCGTAGGCAGCGCTATAATGAATTACGACCGCTCCGCCGACGTTATTATAGCTGTCGGTTCGGGCGTTATCGGGGATATAAGCAAGATAGTAAGCGCAGTTTCGGGAAAGCCTATGATTACGGTTGCGACCGCACCCTCAATGGACGGTTACGCCTCCGCGACGTCGTCTATGACCAGAGCAGGGGTAAAGGTATCCCTGCCGAGCAAATGCGCGGATATTGTAATCGGGGACACCGATATACTTAAAAACGCACCCCTTGATATGCTTAAATCGGGACTTGGAGATATGCTTGCAAAATACGTCAGCATTACCGAATGGCGTCTTTCAGCGCTTATAACCGGGGAATACTACTGCGAAACGGTGGCAAATGCCGTAAGAAAGTCGCTTGACAGATGCGTAAGCAACCGCCACGGTCTTTTACTGCGCGACAGTGAGGCTGTCGAGGCGGTATTCGAGGGACTTATTATTACGGGAATAGCTATGACGTATGCGGGACTTTCAAGACCTGCCTCCGGCGTTGAGCATTATCTCTCGCACGTATGGGATATGCGAAGCGTGGAGTTTAACGAGCCGTGCGCTCTGCACGGTCTCCAGTGCGGTGTAGGTACTCTTATCTCCGCACGCGTTTACGAAACGGTAAAGAAAACGCTCCCCGACAAGGAAAAAGCGCTTACGTATGTTCGCAATTTCAGTATTTCCGAGTGGAACAGAACGCTCAGAGATTTTCTTGGAAGCGCCGCCGAGCCTATGATTGCTCTTGAGAAAAAGGAGGGTAAATACTCCCCCGAAAAGCACGCAAAAAGACTTGATTTCATAATAGAAAACTACGGTAAAATCCTTGAAATCATAAAAACAGAGCTTCCGTCAGCTAAGGAAATAGAGGAAATCCTCGATGACATAGACGCGCCGAAAACACTTACTGCCCTTGGGCTTGACGAGAACATTCTCCCACTGACCTTCAAAGCCTCGAAGGACATAAGAGACAAATACGTTCTCTCCCGTCTTTGCTGGGATCTCGGCATAATCGACGAGGTAATACAGTAAAAAGTCAAGACAGCAGCATCTTTCCTGTTGCTTTAAACATAAACACAAAACCGCTGACCGACACATGCTCGGGCGGCGGTTTTTAATTGTTTTAACGCTGAAAAAAGCAGACAAAAAACGTGATAAAAGCGCTTTTTCACCGCAAAAAACGACTTGACACCGCGCTTTTAATATGTTATAATATTTTTAAATAACAGTGATTTAAACACCTCCCCCTCCTATCCGTGGGGAAGACAACCGACTTACGAAAGCTATTACGGAGAAAAACTATGGAAGTTAATCGTAGACTTGCAATAAAAAAATGGGACGAGCAGTTCGGAAAAACAGTTGACGCAACCGATTTTTCGGGACGTAAAATCCAGAAAGGGGCGTTCGGTCAGCTTACCTCCACCTATGGGTGGACGCTTACTTATATTGTTCCGAAAGCCGTCGGAGGAACGGAGGCGCCCGAAAATCTTATCTGCGTTCACGTAAAAACCGCCTCGGAAAAGGAGCAAAATTTCCCATCGTTTAACGCGAACGACGTAAAGTACAAGCTTACAAAGGAAAGCGGAAAATGGGAGATAATTCCGTCAAATGACGAGGACGCTATCGCCGAGCAGAAGGAAAAGGAAGCAAAAGCCATGGAGCTTTGGACTTTAACCTTCGGAGAGGCTGAAAGCGCAACCGACTTTGCGGGAAGAATAATCCGCAGAGACTGCTACGGAAGCGGCCGAGAGGGTGCGTGGAAGGTAGCCCCGTACGTCGATTCAAAGCCTACCGAAAACAAAAACGCATACATAGCCAATCTGTTCACAATAGCCGAGGCGCTCGGCAAAACCGCGTTCCGCAGCAACGGAAAATTCTTTACGCTTAATAAGGAAAACGGCGTATACGTCTTTAACGAGGGCGAGCAAAAGCCTTCCGTAAGCTCCCCCCTTGACACCGAAAGCGAGACAACCTTTGACGTTATCGACATAAGCGTTAAGGAAGACACCCAAGACGCAACAGAAGAAAAAGAAGAAATTATAGTTACCGAAGAACCCGCTATAACCGAGGAAAGCAACGAGACTGCCGAAGAAGCCGTCGTAGCAGAGGAAAGCTCCGAGGTTACCGAAGAAAACAACGTAACAGAGGAAAGCTCCGAAGTTATCGAAGAAAACAACGTAACAGAGGAAAGCTTCGAGGTTATCGAAGATAACAACGTAACAGAGGAAAGCTCCGAGGTTATCGAAGAAAATGCCGTAGCAGAGGAAAGCTCCGAGGTTATCGAAGAAAACACCGTAACTGAGGAAAGCTCCGAGGTTATCGAAGATAACAACGTAACCGAGGAAAGCTCCGCGGTTACCGAAGAAAACGCCGTAACAGAGGAAAGCTCCGTGGTTATCGAAGAAAACGCCGTAACAGAGGATAGCTCCGAGGTTATCGAAGAAAACACCGTAACTGAGGAAAGCTCCGAGGTTATCGAGGAAAACACCGTAATTGAGGAAAACGCTACAACCGAGGAAAATGCCGAGGCTGACGAAGAAAACACCGTAACCGAGGAAAGCTCCGTGGTTATCGAAGAAAACGAACCCCCGTTAACGGAAACCAAAAACGAAAACAAGGAATCTGCTGACGAAAAAGAAGAAAAAAACCTTGCGTCCCCGAAATACGTTTCCGAGCAGATTGACAGAATTATCGCCGGATACAAAATGCCCGAGGCTGAAAAAACGTGGCTTGATTTCATAGTTATCCACACGCTTTTCCCGTCGGGCTCACTCCCCGAAACCGCCGCCGCGCTAACGGATACGGTATCCTCCATTATAAAGGAAGCCGCAGGGGAATTTATCAACTTTGACGTTTCAGAGCTTGCGAGTGAGGACGGAAGCAGAAACACCGTTTTAACCTACCGTTTCGCTACCCCGGCGGCAGCGGATATCGAAAGGGTTTTCAACACCGCAATGCTGCTAAACACCTACTCCCCTCTTATCCTTAAAAAATTTGGTCTTTCTCTTTTTAAGGTATACAACTTTGCATCTGTCTTTGAGACGGCACGCATAAGCTATCCCTCTCTCTCACTTGCCGAATTTAACAGCGACTTCAAAACGTTTATGACCACTGTTTTCGGAATGACGGAATTTTACGAGGAAGAACCGCCAACAACACTTTACGTTTCGGACTCGGTAATATATAACATACCGGTACTCCGTAACACATATAACGAGGACACATTCTCCAGAACCGACGCGCGTCTTACCGAGCACAACTACGTGTTCGGTGAGATCAAAGAAAAGCTTGATGCGCTTAACAGTATTTAACTGAAAAACGGATTTCCTTTGCCAAAGGAAATCCGTTTTTTTTATTCCGCGTGAGAGTTATTCTGTAGATAACGCTTTCTGTATGCCAGAGGTGTTACTCCCGTATGTAGCTTAAAGGCGGTGCAAAAATGAGAGCGCGAGGAAAATCCGACTTCATAGGCAATCTCCTCTATCGCGGCATTAGTTTCGCTTAGCCAACGCTTTGCAAGACGTATTCTTTCGGATATAATTGCCTGATAAATACTCTCTCCCGTCTTTTCCTTAAATATCTCTCCAAGGTATACCGGGTGATATCCAAACTCCTTTGCAAGAGTTGAATTATTAATCTGCTTTTCCGCGTTAAGTCTTATGTAACCTTGAATTTTTGAACAAAGCACCGCTCTTTCGTCAGGCTTATATTCGCCGTGCTTTATAAGCTCTATCAAAATTCCCTTAAGAGCAGTCGAGGTCTCGGCATCACTAAGCGCACCGCTAACGCTCCATATACGGACAATTTCGAGAACCGCGTCTTTAATAAAAATACCGTCGCGCGTGATTTTAGGAGATTCAAATTTTTCGGCAAGCGTGCTATCGAAAATGAGAGAGGGAGAAAAAAGCTCTTTTACGGGTGGACAGATAGCCATACCCTTGTCGTCTGCGTTTCTCGTCATATCAAAATTCAGAATTGCTACCTTCATTTTACCGCGAAATCTGTATCCAACGGCGGGCGGAATGATAATGACCGTATCGGGCCTGATACCTATGCTTTCCCCTTCGATTATTATATCTCCCTCATTTTCAAGAACGTAAAACAGTCTGTGATCATATGCGTAGCGTTCTTTTTCACCTTCAAGAATGGCGTTTTGTATTTCAGCGTCTCGTATATAAGGGTTAATCTCTGTGATTTTTATAACATCTGTAGCCATCTTTATCCCCTAAATCTTGATTTTTTGAACTTTTACCCTTGCAATTCGTATTTACATTTTCATTTCGCATTGATATACTTATTATACATCAATCAGCTACTCATCTGTGTTACGAAAAATACAATAAAAGGAGAATTTTTTATGGACAAGTGCCTTTTCAGTGCAGTTACGGAAACCGGAGAAACACTGAATTTTGAAGAAAAACGCGAAAAAAACAGAATTTTTCTTACTCTTAAAAAAGACCTTTTTGCAAAGGTAAAAAAGCTCCGCGTTCTTGAAGAATTTACAAAGGCGGCAGCAGGAGACGAGGGCTTTTATCTTATGCCGCGAAGCCTTCACTTTATTGGAGAGTTTATAACCCGTTTTATTCCGCGTGAGAACACGTCTTTTACATACGAAAAGCTGGTGCTTTCCGTTTTCTGTATGAAGAAAAAGGATTTTTCCTGTGTTATTCGAGTTAAAAGAAACTATAAATACCGCCCAGAGATTACGGTAAACGACGGGGTTTACACCCTTGCCGTTTGCTTTGATTTTACAAAGAACGACCGTCCCTACGAGGATATTGAAATCGAAATAATAGAGCTTTCCGCAGATGCTTCCCTTGGTGATATGGCACGTGCGGAGCGGCAGACGCGTCTTGCCAGAGGCGAAATTCAGCCGCTATCGGAAAAGTGCAAGAGAGATGCTGTTGAATATGCGAGAAAATATCCGCTTATCCGTATAAGAATGGGCTGGAAGCCTGTCCCCTCCCCCGTACCGCATCAGAATCCCGACACAGAGCCCGATATGTTCGTCGCCTGCGATTTTAAGCGTGTCCGCGACATTGTTGACGAGCTTAAGCGTCAGAACGTTGAGGGCGCGGAGCTTCAGCTTGTCGGCTGGAATATAGGCGGACACGACGGACGCTGGCCGCAGATTTTCCCTGCCGACAAAAGACTCGGCGGAGACGTTGAGCTTAAAAAAACAATCAGCTACATTAAGGAAAACGGATACAGAGTATCCCTGCATACCAATCTTTGCGACTCCTATGAGATAGCAAACTGCTTTAGCTGGGCAGACGTTGTTGAGGACCGAAAGAGGCAGTACCGTCAGGAAGGAAACTGGGGCGGCGGATTTTCCTACCGCGTTTGCCCGCTCTGCCAGCTTAAAAACAACCGTCGCGATCTTCCCTTTATTGCCGATCTCGGAGTTAACGGTATACACTACATCGATGTTGTATCAATAACCGATCCCGACGACTGCCACAGTACAACACACCCGTGTCCTACCGGTGAGGGAGCTAAAGTCTTAAGACAGATAATACGCGAGTCCCGCGACGTTATGGGTGCTTTTTCTTCCGAGGGAGGTATAGATTTTGCCGTAGGTGAAATCGACTACGCGCTTTACATTACTTTTGGAAACGTCTTTGGCGGCGTTGTTCCCCCGGTTGCCGACGCGTGGATTCCCTTCCACGAGCTTATTTACCACGGTACACTTCTTTACAACCCTATGAGCGGCACTGTTAACTACCCGATAAAATCCGCCCACGACCGTCTTATGATGTATCTGCGTGGCGGAAAACCCTCACTCTACTTCTTCTCAAAATTCCGCACGGGCGGCGAGAAAAACTGGATGGGTGAAACCGATTTAATCACTACGACCGACGAGGACCTCGTCTTTGCCGTCAAAAACGTTAAGGCTTCTCTTGACGAATACCGAGAGGGCGGATTTGACGAAAGACAGCTTGTATATATGTCTGACTACGAGGTGCTTACAAACGGTGTTGAAGCGGCGATATACGAGGACGGGTATGCCGTTGTGGGTAACTTTTCCGAAACCGAGCAGCTCTGGCGAGATAAGGTTATTCCCGCAAATGATTACAGAGTGATAAAGCTGTAAAAATTTACTGCTTAATAAAAATCCCCCCGTATAACGGGGGGTATTTCAGTTTCGGGCATAGCCCTAAACGTTACTGGATACGCACAAGTGCGTTTTGAATTGGCCTGCCAGCCAACGCAATTATTACGTAAACCCGCTCGAGCGGAGCTAAAACCAAGCCTCCCTTGTGTAAAGGGAGGTGGCATTTTCGCAAGAAAATGACGGAGGGATTGTAATTATAAAAATCAAAGAAACACAATCCCTCAGTCAGCTTAGCTTGAACCCCAAAAACTCACCTTGTTCGTTTTCGGGAACCCAGCGCTGACAGCTCCCTTTGCACAAGGGAGCCTTTGCCTCGAGAACATTCTGCGCTGACTTTTTATTTGCTTTCTGCTCATCGGCAAAGCCTACATGGAACCCCGCCACTATGGCGGGGTTTTCGGTATACAAAAAGCATAGCCGCGGCTATGCTTTTTTGTTTTTCATTTAAATAAATTTATGGATTTTTAGTACGGTTTTACGTTTTCCGCAAAAACTATCGCAGGTGCGGCTGCCCACGGGTGGCAAAGGCTGGTGTTCCATTTCTGATCCTTACCCCACGCCTCGTACAAGGTTGTCGCGCCCTCATTAAGCATATTTATCCAGCATTTTTCGTCGGTCGCCATTTTTTCGGCAAGTTCTCTTTCTCCGCCGCGGACAAGTGCCGCAAGAGCGAAATACGCGATATAAACACCTGCGGTGGAAAGACCTTTTTCCTTTATAAAGCTTACGAGGCGTGCCTTTAAATCCTTCTCCTCTGTTCCTATCTCAAAGAGAAGCGGAAGTATACACGACTGAACCGCGGAGTGCTCCGTTCCGGGAGCGTCGCAGTAAAGTCCCGTTTTTTCACAGTAGAAGGTCCTTATAAATGACTTCTTTACCTTTTCGGTAAGCCCCGTAGGCTCTTTTCCGAGTATTTTATAAAGCTCGTCAAGGTCGGAAAGGAATCCACACCAGAATGCGTTTATAACGTTATGAACGCCCTCCCCTATCGGTTTAGTAAGCGGAAAGTCATAGCCGTCGCGAAGGTTTGCGGGCCAGTCAACGAGGTTCCATTTTTCCGTTACGCCCTCAATAAGTCCGTCATCACGCATATATTTACGGAAATAATTGTATATTCCCGTTGCGTACGGCTCGGCGTATCTTAAGAACTCTATGTCCTTATCAATAGAATATATCCATGTAAGCTGTGCGGCAAACTGAAGCGAATAGTCGGCTATCTCCTGCATAAGAGCGCCGCTTGAAACAGCCATCATGCCCTCGCATATAAAGGTTGAACGGCAGAACTCAGCGACCGCCTTTTTCATAAGGGTTGTGTCGCCCGTAAGGGTAGCCTGCGCCCTTGCCGCTATCGAAACGTCTCCAAGATACTGTCCCTTTTCTCTCGTTGGGCAGTCAAGGTACTGCTCCTGCGTTCCGTACTTAACCGTATTGGCGCACAGCCTTATGATGCGTTTTAAATCCCCGTTTTCGGTTTTGTATACAGCCTTTTCGGTATACGGGTAGTGGCGTACCGTCATACGTACGTTTTTAACGGCAGCACCGTCGGGTATAATAAGCTCGGCATAACGGAATGCCTTGTAGTCGTACTGCATAAGAGTGTCATCTCCGCCCGAAAGCAGCCATTTTTCCTCGTATTTGCAGTTACAGCGCATCTCATAGCGTACACTGCCGTCGCTGTTAAGCTCCTCTCCGTAGCGGAGTATAATACCGTCTCCCTTTTTACCCTTAGCCTCGGCATAGATATATCCAACCATCTCCTGACCGAAATCAAGGCGTAAAACGTTACCTGCCGTTTCGGATTTTACCGGTGCGACGCTGTAAATATCAAGCTGAGCCGTAGGCTGCTTAATGAGGTTATAGTCGGCGTTTTTGTAAACGGCGGCATTTCCCCACGTGCTGTCGTCAAACTCGGGAAGGTAGAAGCAGGTTTCGGGCGATGCGCTGTCATAGCATTCGGCGAACTGCGTATCGTAGCCGATTTTGCCGTATTCCGTGTATCCCGTATGGATTGCACATTTCCAATCGGTGTCGCTTACAAGGCTTTCCTCTCCGTCAACGGTAAGACGGAAATAAAGCATTTCCCTTAGATCGCTCGATACCCATACACGGTTTATAAGTCCTTGGTAATACGTGTGTACCGCAAAGGTATTTTCTCCCTCGGCAAGGTACTCGCTTACGTCTATCTCGTTGTAGAAATAGCCGCACGGGTAGCAGGGAGACGGTCCCTGGGTTACGAAGCGTCCGTTTATATAAAGCTTGTAGTAGTCGTCCGCAGTAATCTGAAGAATGGCTTTTTTAAACGCACCCACCGCAAGCTTTTTTCTGAAAAGCACGTGTTTGTTTCTTAGACTGTCGGGATGCTCGATGTTTAGTTTTTCCATCTCCTTGTGAAAAACGTTCAAGGGCTTTAAATCGGAAAAATCGGGATGACAGATAAATTTTGCGTTCATAGTTGTTTTCCTTTCACGGTTGTCCGCTGTAAAAGCTTAAAATCTGCTTACGCTTTAAGCGAAAAAAATCTCCTCAAGCCTTGCGCAGATGTAGTGGTAGACGGGGAGCGTCAGCTCCTGAACGAGGTAGGTTTCGGTTTCGGGTACCTTTATGCAAATATCCGCAAGCTCGGAAAGCCTTCCGCCCTTTGCTCCGGTTATTCCTATAACCTTCATTCCCTTCGCCTTCGCTACCATCGCGGCGTAAAGGCAGTTCTTTGAATTTCCCGACGTTGTGAGCGCGAGAAGCGTATCACCCCTATAGCCGAAGCCGTTTACCTGCTGAGCAAATACCATGTATGCGTTTCTGTCGTTACCGTACGCCGTGGAAAGCGCGGAATGACCGCAAAGCGATATAGCGGGAAGCGCCGCCTCTAAAGTAGCTGCAAGCTCTGCTCCGTCGTTTCCGTATTCCGCTAAAGCGTCGGCAAGCTCTTTTTTTATAGGTCTTTTGATTTTAAAGCACTTCATAAGCTCGCCCACGATATGCTCGGAGTCGGATGCGCTTCCGCCGTTGCCGCAGCAAAGAAGCTTTCCGCCGTTTTTATACATATCGGTAAGCAGCTCTACCGCTTTTTCAATATCATCCGAAATTTCGGTAAGCGCCGGGTATCTTTTTAAAAGCTTTTCCATAGTTATTTTTCCTCTTTTCTAATATTTACAGTCTTAATAATTTCCCTCCGCTATCGAAAGCGCGGCGTAGTCTCCGATATTTTCGGAAAGCCCGGCGGGGAGTACCTTGCAGGGAACAAGCGCCTCTCTCTCCATGACCGCCTTTATACCGCTTTCAAGCAGATCGTTGCTTCTCATGTATATACCGCCGAGTATAACCGCCTCGGGGTTAATAACGTCGCAAAGAATGGACAGGGTTAGCCCGAGCTTTTCGGCGCATTTGTCGTAAATACCCTTACACATAGCGTCTCCCTTATATGCAAGCTCCGCTATTATCTTAGCGCTGACCTTATCCGTGTCTCCGTCGCAGGCTTTGTAGAGAGCGCTTTCGGTACCGCCCTCGACCATTGCCTTGACACCGAGCTGACGTATACCTCCGCCCGAGCAAAAGCCCTCGGCGGAGCCTTTTTTGCCGTAGCCTATCGGTCCGTCCTCCTCAAGGCGTACGTGTCCTATCTCGCCCGCCATATCGTTTTGTCCTCTGTACAGATGACCGTCGAGTATAAGCCCTGCGCCGAGTCCTGTTCCGAAGGTAAGGAAAACGACGTTTTTCATACCCTTACCCGCTCCGTATTTCCATTCTGCAACGGCGCAGGCATTCGCATCGTTCTGAAGCCGTGTCGGAATACCGGTCTTGTCGGCAAAGTATTTACATATCTCTATATTATCCCAGCCGGGAAGGTTCGGGGGAGACATAACTATACCCCTCTCCGAATCAAGAGGACCGCCGCAGCTTATACCTATTCCGCTTATATCGGAGTAGGTGATTTTTTTATCCTTAAGCAGGCGGTCAAGCTCTCTCATAAAGCTTTCAAGTGTTTTATACGGCTGTCCCTTTTCAGTCGGGAACTGAACCTTTCCTATTATTTCGGGAGTTACACCATCTCTCCCTTTTCCGATAGTAACAGCACATTTTGTGCCGCCTACGTCAAGTCCTACCAAGTATTTCATATTAAACTCCGTTCTGATAAATAAACTTCGGGAAATTCTCTGTTTTTCCTTCTTTGTGCAAGAGCAAGCGTCGTGTAAATACACAACGGGGGGATTTTTATTTCAGTCTTATCTCGTACATATCGAATATACGGAGAGCTCTTGCCTTAAAGGTTACAAATCCGTTTTCTACGGTAAACGGTATAGGCGTTTCGTCGGGGAGCAGATAAACACCCTCTACGTCCTTGTCGGTCTTAACCGAGATGCTGAACTCGTTAAAGGTTGTCGCAAAGTCGCTGTCTTCAATGCTTGCGCCGCTTATGCGGATAGTTTTTTCGTCCTTAAACGTTACAAGCTCCAGGCATGGGTGTGCATCGGTTTTTACCGAAACGCCGCCGCGCGCATAAGCTTTTACGAGATTTTCCATTATCAGTGAGTAGTCAAGCTCCTCACCGGTTTCTATGGGAGCCGCAGACCAGATAACCGTTCCTTTTCCGTAGCTTTTGATTATAAGTGCGGGCATATCGGTAACTATTCCCGGGGGATTTGAATGTATAGACGCAAAGTCGCGTCCGCCGGAAAGGATATACGGCAGCACTATTCTTGCCGCAACGTCCTTTTCGTCGTATCCCTTTACGATAGGCAGGCGGCAGTTAAACGGAAGCGGGTACTTTTTGTCATATCCGAGGAGCAGCTCCTCATACTGCGGCTCTGCGCCGACATATGTTTTACATTCCTCGGTATACCCCTCACAGGTTATGCCGAGAAGCTCCTTTGCCAGCTCGCGCTCGTCTATGTTGGACATATAAAGAGTACCGCCGTCTTTTACGTATTTAATTAAATCCGCTCTCATATCCTCGGTGAGATGATGCATATTCGAGAGAATTATAAATCCGTATCCGTCAGTCTCGTTTTCCTTAATGTTTTCAGATGCGATAACACCGACGGGTATATGACGTCTTACAAGCTGGTTTACCGCACCTACGCTTCCGTTATAGTTACTGTGAGACTGTCCCTGAAGATTAGAAAATTTTGCATCGTAGTGATAGTAAACACCGACGTCGGCAAGCATTTTCCCTTCCGTAAGGTACTTTTCGTACGGTATCTCCTTATCGAAAACCTCACCGAGGAAATTATAGAACTTGGGGTTAAGCGTACCCACGGGATCGATAGCATCAATCATAAGAGTCGCTCCGTGGTGAGCGCAGGTAAGCATAACGTAGCTTGTAAGCAGGTCTCTCGATTTCGTAACAGTATGCGCCTGAAGATTCGGTGTGCAACGGGAAAGCATATATTCGAACGGCTGATTATTGGTTGCCGAATAGTAGTATTTGCACGCAAATGAATTGGTTATCGCGTCCTTGTGTAAATCGCCGCCTGCGTAGTCGCACGCCTTGGTGGTCAGATGACTGTAAGTATGTACGGGAAGCGCGCCGTGCGCGCAGTTCTGCTCAACCGTTACTCCGGGCATAAGCTCGTTTGTTACCCTTGTAGCCCATTCCGAAAACTCGCCCATCCATTCTCTTGAATGGCGGATAAATTTCTCGTAGTATTCGTGATAATTATAATCGGGAGAGTTACGCCTTGGCAGCTTGCCGCCTACCTCCTCGGCATAGCGCTTTTTGCAGTGCTCGCAGTAGCATCTTACCGGCCAGAACGGCATATCGTAGAACATACCGTCAACCTTGTATATCTCCGACATCTCCTTGATCTGCTTATAAGTGAACTCCCTGTACTCGGGATTATTC
>JAZRDX010000178.1:0-3149 GCA_045660565.1 Eubacteriales bacterium | reverse complement strand
TCCTCGCTTTTACAGAGAATAGGACGCTCGGGCAGACGCGGCGCACCGCCCGAAATGATGATGGTTTTCAGAGAGGAGCAACCGCTCCCGAACACCCCCCTGCCCGACCTTATACCGTGGCAGCTTCTGCAAGCCATCGCCTGCGTTCAGCTATACGCGGAGGAGCGTTTCATCGAACCCCCATTTGTAAAAAAACAACCGTTCAGCCTTTGCTTCCACCAGACACTCAGCGTGCTTAAGGCAAGCGGAGAGCTTACGCCGAAGGCTCTTGCGGGAAGGGTTTTATCTCTGCCACCGTTCGAAAACGTTTCCAAAGAGGACTACAGAACGCTTCTCGTTTCAATGATAACAAACGGATTTATTGAAAAGACCGAAACGGGAACGCTGATAATCGGTCTTGCGGGTGAAAAACTTACCGAAAGCTTTAAATTCTATGCCGTTTTCAAGGACTCTGAGGATTTCACGGTACGGTGCGGCTCGGACGAAATAGGAACGATAACCACCCCGCCCCCCGTCGGAGACCGTTTTGCACTTGCAGGACGGGTATGGGAGGTCGAGGAAACCGACGTAAGAGCGCGCCTCGTGTTCGTCAAGGCTGTCGGCGGAAAAATGAAGATTTCGTGGCCCGGAGACTACGGCGAAATTCACACGAAAATTTTAAAGCGAATGAAAAAGGTTCTTTCCGAGGACACCGTCTATCCGTATCTTAAGGAAAACGCGCAAAAAAGACTTGATAAGGCACGCGCCGTTGCGAGAAAAACCGGAATACTTACCTCTCCCCTTACCCATATCGGCGGCTACACCTATGCGCTTTTCCCTTGGGTAGGTACAAGAGAATTCCGTACCGTTCACAAGGTCGTGGCGTCTATGAGCGATAAATTTAAAATCAGCGCGGTAGACTATTTAAGATGCTACTACATCACCTTCCGTATGGAAAACGGAACGGAAAAGGAATTTTTAGACGAGCTAAGGAGACGGCTTTTCACTGAAAAATGCGACCTTTTCTCGCTGGCGGGCTCGGGAGAAAACCCGATTTTCGACAAATATGACAGCTTTATTCCGGCAGAGCTGCTCCGCCGCGCCTACGCAGAGGACAGGCTCCGAATACCCGAAAGTATAGATTAGTATTTAAATTTTATGATATTATTAGGGTAATTTTTAATAAAGGGGTTGACAAGCCTTAAAATTTTTGGTATAATAAAGGTGCAAGGAAAGCTTGTCTTAATTTTTAAAAAGTAAAACTCATACGGCTTTTCCCTGAGTGGGAGGGCTATATGCCAAGCGCATTGACAAGGTCGGTCAATGCGCTTTTCTTTTTTTGTCGAGTCTCATTACAGCCGTGCATCGCGCGCTCACGCGGAAGAATTACAGAAATCCGCCAATTGATATGGACTCACACCGCACGGGCGACGGAGCACTAAATTAAAATTCGTGCGCCCCTACAAATAATAACAAATTTTTTTGCGAAACCGTAGTGTTTTCTCCGGTATTACATTACGGCTATTCGCCGCCGGGTGCTCCCCGGGAAAGGAAACAGCAAAAATGAAATGGTCAATCAACAGAACCGTCTCCCCTCACGATCTTGATTTAAACGACGTGGCATCCCCCTCAGCCGTTCTTCGTTTTATGATGGAGGCGGCGTATATGCAGCTTCAGCACTGCAAACCCACAATGAATGAGCTGCGTGCGGAAAACAAGGTTTTCGTCGTCAGCCGCACGACAATGAGCATCTACTCTCCGCTTAGCGTCTGCGACGAGATAACCGCATCATCCTGGGCGTGCGACAGCAAGGGCGTAAGCTTTCTCCGCTGCTCCGAGATAACGAGAGACGGAGAGAAGGTTGCCGAGCTTTCTTCGGTATGGGCTTTGGTCAATCCCGAGGCAGGGACGCTCTGGAGAGTAACCGACTATCATCCGTCCTTTGACACCGAGCCGCCGAGCGAGCTTGATCTTCCGTCAAGAATTCGTATACCAAAAGAGGTGCCGCTTACACTTTCGGGAGAATACAGAGTATCGTATAACGATGCCGACCTCAATAAGCACATAAACAACACCCACTATCCCGATATTCTCTGCGGATTTCTGCCGAGTATGGAGGGAATGCGTGTAATTAAGTTTTCTATAAGCTATGTCCACGAGGCGCCGATAGGTACGACGCTTAAGGTCTACACCTCAAAGGAGGACGACGGAACCTTCTACGTAAGAACGCTCAACGAGGACGGAAGCGTTAACGTCGAGGCTGAGATACTTTTAGAGAAAATATAGCTTTTAATCAGTTAGATTCGTTCAAATTTTGTGCAGTTGCCATTCGGCAGCAGATTGGAAGTTAAAATGTCGCTTGTGCAGATAAGAATGAAGGACAGAGTTTTTGCGAGAATGCTTACGATAGTTCTTCTTGAAAATAACGTTTCCTCCGCCGTTACGGTGGACAGAGACGCTAAAATCCCGGAGGACTGCGTACTTATAATAACCGATTCCGACTGTGCCTGCCGCGACGTTCTTCGTTTTGAAAAGACGTTTTTCATCGGCAGGCAGGGCGAAACTTCCCCGGACGGAGTTATCTTTTACCAAAGACCGATTCTGATAGACAGCTTTGTTGCTGACGTGAAGGCTGCGCTGTTTTCCGAAGAAAAGCCTATGGAGGCCCCCCCTTCGCTTACCGTTGACAAAAAGCGCGGTGTTGCGCGCTACGGAAAGCTTTCCGTATCCCTTACCGAGACGGAAATGAAGCTTCTTCTGCTGTTGTACGAAAACAAAGGAAAAGCGGTAACGAATGAGGAAATCGTTCAGCGTGTTTTTGACGGAAAGACGGTGGAAAACAGTAACGTAGCCGCCGTTTACGTAAACTATCTTCGGAAAAAGCTTGACGAACGGATAGGGAAAAAGCTTATTTACTCCGTAAGAGGCGTAGGTTATATGCTCGCCGGGTAGGCAGGCAAGCGCCGGGCAACCGCCCGGAGGGTTGACAACCGTGATGTAGGCATATAAGGAAATTCAAGCATAAACGGTTTTGCGGAGCACTCGGTGGAACACGGGAGAAGCAGCAACCTTTGAAAAAGGCTTACCCTCCCCTACAGAATAACCAAAGAAACCAAGAAAAAACACAACAGCTTCACGGAACACTCGGTGAAGAAAATACATATAGCAAA
>JAZRDX010000177.1:0-10415 GCA_045660565.1 Eubacteriales bacterium | reverse complement strand
ACCATCATCATTTCGGGCGGCGCACCGCGTCTGCCCGAGCGTCCTATTCTCTGTAAAAGCGAGGATACCGAGTTCGGTGCCTCCGACTGTACAATCCTTTCGAGTCTGCCGATGTCAATGCCCAGCTCAAGCGTAACCGTCGCGCAAGTAGTGTTGGTTATTTCGTCGCTTTTGAGGTCGCTCTCCGCTTCCTCGCGTATTGCGGCGGAGAGGTTACCGTGGTGTATTGAAAAAATGTCAGGCTCCCCGCGTTTTTCCGCTATCTGACGCAGGGTGGCGGTTATATATTCGGTTTCCTCCCGTGAGTTTGAGAAAACGAGACTTTTTTTGTTTTTTACGCTGTCGTATATGAAGTTAAACCCCTTGTCAACGTATAAGGGCTCCGATTTTTCCGTCTTAGCGGTGTTTTCGGCTTTGGGAGAGGTGTCAGTGTTTTCGGTTTTGGGTGCGGTTTCCGGTTCTGCCTTCGCCGGATTGCTTACTGTTTCTTCCTGCGTACGAGCGGTTTCTTCGTTTGCATCAAGGGAAGCGGAAATGCCGTCTCCGCCTATATAGAAATGCTCCGCGCCGAGCCGCCATTTAAGCTTTCCCGCGGGGATTTTCGGCGCGACGGTTTCTCTGCCGCTGCCCTTTGCCAGCCATTTTGCGGCAATTTCGGTATCTCCCACCGTTGCGGAAAGACCTATCCGTCTCGGTGAATAGCCTATAAGTCTTGACAGGCGGTAAAGCTGACACAGTATCTGATTTCCGCGGTCGCTTCCCGTAAGGGTGTGAAGCTCGTCCACCACGACGTATCTTAGGTCGGCAAAGAGCCGCGGAATATCGTTTGAACGGTTAATGAGCATGCTTTCGAGCGACTCGGGGGTGATTTGAAGTATACCGCGCGGCGTTTTTAAAGCCTTAGCCTTTTTCGAAACGGCAACGTCTCCGTGCCAATGGTAGACGGGGATACCGCTTTCGTCAAGCAGCTCCTCCATACGTGAAAACTGGTCGTTTATAAGACTTTTAAGCGGCGCGATGTATATAACGCCAAAGCTTTCCGAGGGGTTCTCGTACAGCTCGGAAAGGATAGGGAAAAAAGCCGCCTCGGTCTTACCTGATGCTGTTGGGGTAGTGAGAAGCAGGTTTTTATCCGTTTCGAATATAACCCTTGCCGCTTCGGTTTGGATTTCGCGCAGCTCCTCCCAGCCGTGGCTGTAGATATATTCCTTTATAAACGGAGAAAATCTTGAAAATACGTCTGACATTTTTATCTTCCTTTCTTGGGCGGGCAACCGCCCGGTAGGTTGTGGCGACGCGTACCGAGAGTGAACACATCTAATGTCGCTAAGCCAGGGTTTTGTGAAACTGCGTAACTGTGTTTTTAAATATAAGTTTATACCACGGCTATAACCGTGCAGGCGGTTGCCTGCCGTCGCTAAGCAAGGTTTCGTGAAACTGCGTAACTATGGTTTTAAATATAAGTTTATACCACGGCTATAACCGTGCAGACGGTTGCCTGCCGTCGCTAAGCAAGGTTTTGTGAAACTGCGTAACTGTGGTTTTAAATATAAGTTTATGCCACGGCTATAACCGTGCAGGCGGGTGCCTGACGTCGCTAAGTCGAGGTTTATCGAAAGCTTTGGCGATTATTTGTAGGGGAGGGGATTGCCCTCTCGTAAACCGTGCGGGAGGGTGTCTGCCGAGGTCAGAATTTCATAGCTTATTGTTCCCGCCGCTCTTGCCATATTATCTACCGAATATCCGTCTCCGAAAAAGGTAACAGTGTCCCCGACCTTTACCGAAGTGCCGTTTTCCGTAATTTCGGTAACGTCAAGCATCGAGCGGTCCATACAAACCGCCGCTAACGGAACGGAAAACCCGTTCAGCTTCGGCGTAAAACGTCCTGCAAGGTTTCGTCGAACTCCCGATGCGTAACCGCAGTCAACGGTAGCTATAACGCTGTCTCTTTGACAGAGATAAGCGCACCCGTACCCCACCGTTTCGCCTTTTTTCACCGTACGCACCCCCGTTATCTTGCCGAAAAGAGACATAACGGGGCGCAGTCCCGAAAGCTCGGTGTTGCTCGGCAGAGCACCGTAAAGCATAAGCCCTATACGGCAAAGGTCAAGCCTTGCGGAGGGTAGTCTTGCGGCGGCGGCAGATGCGGCGGCGTGCTTTGTTAAACGGTTTTTCAGCAGTTCTTCAAGCTCTGAGGCGGTATTTAAAAATACGGAAAGCCTTTTTTCGGTATCCGAAAGAGAAACGGCGTCGGCGCAGGGGAAATGCGTATATACTCCCGAAATCTCCTTGCGCCTGTTCCCCAGAGCGGAAAAAATCCTCTCGCTGTCGGGAGGAAAGCCCGAGCGGTTCATGCCGGTATCAACCTTTATATGTAGCTTTAATTTTTCGCCAAATGCCGAAAGCGCTTGTGCATATTCCTCGGAAAAAACCGTCTGAATAAAGCCCTTTTCAGAAAGAACGGAAATCCCCGAGACGTCGGTTCTTCCGAGTATAAGTATCTCCGAATTTTCAACGTACGGGTGTATTTCAAGCGCCTCGTCAAGCGAAAAAACGGCGTAGCGTCTTATTCCGATTTCACTCAGCGCCTTCGCGCAACACACAGTGCCGTGTCCGTAGGCGTTACATTTTAAGACGCTGTAAAAATCACCTATCCGCTCCTTTAAAAGCAGCGCGTTGTGAATAAGAGCGGCGGTGTCAACGTTAACGCTCATTCTGCCGCACCGACCGTATTCTCGGAAAAAACGCCCGTATCGCTTGTAAAACTGCCAAAGGTAACCTTGAACGGTTTTCCGTCAAAAATCCCTTCGGCGGAAATTGGCGTTCCGTCCGTGCCGAAGCGGTATGAGACTGTTTCGGTTTTTATTAGTGTAACGGTATAGCCGTCCGCCTTTTCTGTTTTTATCTCGGTTATATTTTCTTTTTTTGCCGAAAAAACGTATGAAAGAAGTCTCGGTAAAAATGAAATTTTGCCGTCTGCTTCTATCTCGGTTTCTCCCGTTTTCAGCGTTATCTTTTCGTTGTTTACGTTAAATGTAAAGCCCGAGAGAACGCTTGGAGCGGTCAAGGTGATTTTAGCTCCGTCTCCCTGCTTTTCAAAGCTGCAAGCGGACTGATTTCCGCTGATTTCAACGGACAGGGTGGCGGAAAAAACGTCCGAAAAAATATAAAAAGGATCTGCCGAGGTCTTGCTTTTATGACATCCCGTCATCAGCAGTGATAAAACGGAGAGAAGCAAGGCAACAGCGACAAGCAAGTATTTCTTTTTCATTAAAATCGCTCCCGAAAATAAATATTTGATAAATATTTATGACGGAAGCGACGGATTTATACTTTCTGTGAGCCGTTAAGTTTTGTTTGAACCCGTACGGGCTATACTCTCTGTGTGCCGTTATAATCCGAGGGAGATTTTTAACGGAAAAACATACTTTTCTCTTTTAATCGGGAACGTTTGTCATTACTGTGCTCGGACAGTAGGTTTTTATCATTCTGAGGCTTTTTTTGATAACCTCGAAATAAACTATGCAGCGCTGATTTTTGCTGTCCCTGAAGATGCAGTAGTAAAGGTTCGGCGCCTCCATAGACGAGCAAGCCTTATATACGGCGGCAAAGCTTCCGCGGTCGGCTTCTTCCTTGTAGGTAAGGTAGTGATAGGGCGCAACCTTTTCGGCATCCGAAAGCTTAAAGGAAACCCATTCGCGGCGGAAACGGTCTCCGTAGATTTTAGCAAAGCTAATTTCTCCCGACGATACCGAATATTCGTATGCAACCCTGCCGTACGCGGTGGCAATGGGGCCGAATTTTACCGCAATAAAGACGAAAAGCGGAACGAGGAAGATGCTCCAGCGTAAAAACATAAGGTTTTTGGAAAGGCCTCCTACCGCCATGCAGATTATAATAAGCAGAGCGGGGATTATAACAAAAAGAGAGGCTATCGCATAGGATTTATACCTGTAAAGCCCTACCTTTTTCCGTTCTACTACGTGTTCGCATAAAAAATCCATATTTTTTCCTGCCTTTAAATATATCTTGTATAGTATGATTATATCATTTTTTATGCTGTAAATCAAGTATAAAAAATAAAGTTTTTATTTTAGTATTGATATTTTTGAGGTTTAGTATTATAATGTAGGTGATACCACTGTATTAATTAACCTACCTCTTACGGAGTGAAAGAATGAAACACGTTGAAATTTATACCGACGGAGCGTGCAGCGGAAACCCCGGTCCCGGCGGCTTCGGAGCAATTCTCGTATATAACGGCAGAGAAAAGGAGCTTTCGGGCGGCGAGGCTCAGACTACGAATAACCGTATGGAGCTTATGGCGGTTATAACCGCGCTTGAGGCACTGAAAGAGCCTTGCTCTGTTACGCTTACCACCGATTCAAAATACGTAAGCGACGGAATCACGCAGGGTTGGGCGGCGTCCTGGCGCGCTCGCGGCTGGAGAAAGGCTGACGGTAAGCCCGCGATGAACCCCGAGCTTTGGGAGAGGCTTCTTGATCTTCTTGAAACCCATTCGGTTGAGTTTGTCTGGGTGAAGGGACACGCGGGACACCCGTATAACGAAAGATGCGATGCCCTTGCGGTAAATCATTATAAAACGGCGTATTGAGTTGTTAATAATATGTCAAGAACAATCCATCACGCCCCCTTTACACAAGGGAGCCTTGGTTGCTGTAAGCCCTGTTTGTTTGCCAAAATAAGAAATTTTGATTGTAGTCTTTAACTTAGGCATACGAACGGCGAAAACGGGTGAGCGGGTACGTATAAAACTCTTGGATTTAAAAAGGAAAGATGATATGAAGATATTACTCGGTATGAGCGGAGGCGTTGACAGCGCCTTTTCCGCCGAGCTTTTAAAGGCGGAGGGACACGACGTAGAGGGCGCGGTGCTTAAAATGCACGAATATACCGACGTCGAGGGAGCAAAAAAAGCCGCCGATAAAGCGGAAATAAAACTGCATATAATAGACTGCGCGGAGGCGTTTGAGAAGAACGTCGTTTCATACTTTGTCAGCGAATACGCGAGCGGCAGAACTCCGAGCCCGTGTACCGTTTGTAACCGTACCGTGAAGGTAGCAGAGCTTGTACGCTTTGCCGACGCGAACGGCTTTGACAAGGTCGCAACGGGGCATTATGCGCGAATAGGTGCGCAGGACGGCAGATATTTCGTTATAGACGGAGCGGACGAAAAGAAAAATCAAAGCTATATGCTTTGGGAGCTTTCGCAGGAGCAGATAAAGAAGCTTATACTTCCCCTTGGCAATATGTTAAAAAGTGATATAAAGGAAAGGGCGGCGCGGCTTGGAATTACGTCCGCAGGCAAGCCCGAAAGTCAGGACATCTGCTTTTTGCCGAACGGAGGGTACGCCGAGTTTGTTGAAAAACGGCTCGGGAAATCACCCGAAGGTAATTTTATAGACGTTAGCGGCAAGGTTCTCGGCAGACATAAAGGGATAATAAACTATACCGTAGGTCAGCGCAGAGGACTTGGAATTGCGCTCGGAGAAAGAATGTTCGTTTCGGCTATAAACGCGGAGGATAACACTGTTACTCTGCAAAACGCGAGCGCGGAGGGCGCGTCTGTCGCGCATCTTACCGATATGAACTACCAGCTTATGTCGGAAAAGGAAGCTGTTGGAGAGCATGACGTTCTGGTAAAAATACGTTACGCGGCAAAGCCCACACCCGCAAGGCTGATTATAGACGAAAGCGGAACGACGTTGGTTTTTGAGACACCGATAAAGGCGATAACACCGGGGCAGAGCGCGGTTATGTACAGAGACGGAAAAATTCTCTGCGGAGGCAGGATAGTCGGGTAGCAACCGCCGGGCACCGGAGAGCCTCCGGACGCATATGGCGACGCGTTTGTTTGAGTAATCACACCGAGCGTCGCTAAGCCAAGGTTGTGCTAAAAATTTAAAATACTTGTAGGGGAGGATATTATCCTCCCGCCGAACGTCGCTAAGCAAGGTTTATCGAAAGATTTGATAATTATTTGTAGGGCCGACCATTGGTCGTCCGCAATATTCCGGCTATAACCGTGCAGGCGGTTGCCTGCCGTAGATTCCACCTTCGCCTTGCTCGGTGCTGCTTTGCAGTTCGACTTCGCTCAGAATGACACTCGAAAATTGTGGCGATTATTTGTAGGGGCGACCATTGGTCGTCCGCAAAAGCCACACCGAACGTCGCTAAGGGAATGTTCTGCGAAAAAATAAAAATTTCAAATTAGAAACAATAAACCCTCTATAACAAAACCGCATAAAAAGGATAAATATATGAAAAACATTTTAAAAAACTACTCTCCCGAAAAGCTTTTTAGATTTTTCGAGGAGATTTCGGATATCCCGAGAGGCTCGGGTAACGAAAAAGGCATAGCCGATTACCTCGAACGCTTTGCGGCGGACAGAGGGCTTTGCTGCAAAAGAGATAGCTTCAATAACGTCTTTATCAGAAAAAAAGCATCTCCCGGTATGGAAAAGCTCCCCACCGTTCTTTTTCAGGCGCATACAGATATGGTTTTCGTTGCGAAGGACGGAGCACAGCATGACTTTTTAAATACCCCTCCCGAGCTTATGACCGACGGCAGCTATATTTTTGCAAAAGAAACCTCGCTCGGCGCGGATGACGGAGCAGGGGTGGCGGTTATGCTTGCGCTTATTGATGACGATACCCTTTCCGCTCCCGAAACGGAGTACCTTTTCACTTCCTCCGAGGAGACGGGTATGGACGGAGCAAACGGCTTTGACTACTCCGAGGTTACCGCCGAGCTTGTAATAAATCTCGACAGCGAGGAGGAGTTTAATGCCTGCATAGGCTGTGCCGGCGGAATGCACGCGAAAGCGGTGATTCCCGTAGAGAGAGTTAAGACCGAGGGGAAAATATGCGCGATAGAGATAAGCGGTCTTGCAAGCGGACACAGCGGAGTTGACGTTGATAAAGGCAGACGAAACGCTATAAAGCTGCTCGCACTTACGCTAAACCGAATTTATTCGGATTACCCCTTCCACATTGTCTCATTTAGCGGCGGAACGAGGGATAACGTAATACCGAGCGCCGCACGCGCGGTTATTGCTTTTGTCGATAACGCGGAGGCGAAAAAGGCAAGGGCTACGGTTTCAGAAATTAAAAAAGAGCTTCTCGGTGTTTTGTCAAAAGAGGACAGACGAGCTTTTTCAGTTAAATTTTCCACGGTAGGCAACACCGCATGCGCAGAGGAAAACACGGTTAGCGAAACGGAGTTTAATGAAATAACGTCGGGCGGTATGCTTTCCGTTAAAAGCACCTCGAGGCTTATTTCCGCTCTTATGCTTTCTCCGCAGGGGGTAACCGACAGATATACGGGTAAAAGCGCGGGTGTTGCGGGCTCGGTCAATCTCGGTACCGCGACGTCAAGCGGTTCTTTGAAAAACACGGCGGAGCTTAATTATCTTATCCGTTCGGGAAACCCGTTTTTCTCCGAAAAGACGTTTGCCGAAATAGAGCGGCTTTCCCACGTCTGCGGAGGTAAAGCAGAGCTTGTAAGCAGATACCCCGGTTGGGATTCAAAGGAAGGCGAGCCTCTGCAAAGGCTTTACGCCGATGCGGTGCGTGAGCTTTACGGAAAAGAAGCTGTTTTTTCAAGAATACACGCAGGGCTTGAATGCGGAATAATATACGAAAAGCTACGTGGGCGCGGTCTTAAACCGCAGATTATCTCGGTAGGTCCCGACATTGAAGCTATCCATACGGTGGACGAGCGGCTTTCAATAGAGTCGTTTGTAAGATTTTATGAGACGGTGAAAGCCGTAATAGAAAAAATTAAATAGAAAAAACGTTAGGCAAGATTGCAGAACGGCTGCATAAGTTTTTGGGTTTTAAAATAGCTGCTAATAAAAATTACTTTGAAAGGAAGTCATAAGACATGAAATTTTATCAGAAATGGCTCGGCGCACTGCTTAAGGACGGAGAAAAGGAGGACTTTTTCCCCGCAACGGTTCCGGGAAGCATTCAGCTTGATTACGCAAAGCATCACGGATTTCCCGATGTAAACCTGATGGACACCTGCGAGCGCTTTAAGCCGCTTGAAAACTACGCGTGGATTTATAAGACCGAGATAGAATGTGATGTAAAGCCCAACGAGAGGGTGTTCTTCGTTACCGAGGGTGTTGAATACGAGTATGACGTTATCCTTAACGGAAAGAAGCTTTATCACCACGAGGGTATGTTTACACGCACCGAAGCGGATATAACCGATGAGCTTAAAAACGGACGCTCTTTAGAGGTTTACATATACCCCCACCCCAAGAGAGCGGGAGCCGCCGAGTGCAGAGACCAGGCGGACCAGTGCTGTAAGCCTGCGGTAGAATACGGCTGGGACTGGAATCCGCGTCTGCTCGTTTCAGGTCTTTGGGATGAAACGTATATCGAAACGCGTAATACTGAAACTATCCGCTCGGTAAGTCAGAGCTACACGCTTTCCGACGATTTAAAGACCGCGAGCGTCGTTTTTGACGTTGACTGCGACGCGGAAACGGTTATAGAGCTTACCGATATGGACGGAAAAACCGTTTACAGCGGAAAGGAAAAGTCGTTTGCTCTCGAAAACGTAAACCTCTGGTGGTGTAACGGACAGGGAGTTCCTTACCTTTATACTTATAAGGTCAAGAGCGCGACCGACGAAAAGACTGGCAGAATAGGCTTTAAAAGGGTTACCCTTGAAATGAACGGAGACGCATGGAAAAAGCCGGGCCGTTTCCCGAAAACCAGATCAACCCCTCCGATAACTATTTGTCTTAACGGAAGAAATATTTTCGCCAAAGGCTCAAACTGGGTAAACCCGGAGCTGTTTATGGGCAATATAACGAGAGAGACCTACGAGGCGCCGGTTAGACTTGCAAAAGAGGCTAATATGAATATATTCCGCTGCTGGGGCGGCGCTATAATAGATAAAGAGCCTTTCTTTGAGCTTTGCGACGAGCACGGTATTATGGTATGGCAGGAGTTCCCGCTCGCTTGTAACAACTACAAGGGTACAAAGGAATATCTTACCGTTTTAGAGCAGGAGGCGACCGCTATAATTAAGCGCGTCCGCCAGCACGCGTCTCTCGTGCTGTGGTGCGGAGGAAACGAGCTGTTTAACAGCTGGTCGGGTATGACCGATCAGTCCTACGCGCTCCGTCTGCTTAATAAGCTTTGCTATGAGTATAGCAGGGAAATACCGTTCCTTATGACCTCTCCCCTTATGGGAATGGCTCACGGAAACTACGTTTTTGATGACGGAACAAGTATTTACGAGCAGATGCAGAGCAGCTCCTGTACGGCGTATACCGAGTTCGGTAGCCCCTCTATAACCGAAAGAAAGCACCTTGAAAAAATCTTCACTCCCGAGGAGCTTTCCGCTATTCCGTCTCCCGGAAATAAGGTTTGGACGCTCCATCACGCGTTTGGTGCTTGGGGAGACAGCAGATGGTTCTGCGCCGATATTATTGAAAAATATTTCGGTAAGCAGGGAACCCTTGACGACTATATAAAATGCAGCCATTGGCTCCAGTGCGAAGGCTATAAGTCGATATTCGAGGAGGCAAGACGCCAGAAGCCGAACTGCTCTATGGCGATAAACTGGTGCTACAACGAGCCTTGGATAACCGCCGCGGGTAACTCGCTTCTTACCTATCCCGCCGAGCCGAAGCCCGCGTATTATGCAGTAAAAGATTCTCTGCGTCCCGTTACACCGAGCGCAAGAATAAAGAAGCTTGACTACGTCGGCGGAGAAACGCTTACCGCCGAGCTTTGGATGCTCAACGACAGCCAAAGCGTTGTAAACGATACGGTAAAGGTTTATATTACGGTGGACGGCAAAAAGCAGTTTATAATGGAATGGCAGACGGGAGATATTCCGGCAAACCAAAACAGAAGAGGACATTCGATATTCGTTCAGCTTCCCGTAACCGATACGCAGAAGATAGTTCTCACTCTTTCCGCGGAGTGTGGAGAAACGACGTACGACCTGCTCCTCAAAAAGCCCGGTCAGAAGATTGTTACCAGACAGCTTAATATGTAATAATTATTAATTTGTAAAATAAAAATCACTCTGTTGTCTATTTATGTATTTAAGTATTGGGGAATGAAGATGGAAAAATTAAAACAGAGGAAAACGACGAGGTTAAAAAACGCGAATTATAATTATAACAGAGCTGTTTTCTTAACCATATGCACAAAAGATAGAAAATGCATTCTTTCTCGCATTGTAGGGACCGGCGTCCTCGACGGTCCGCAAAAGGAAAACGTAGGGACCGGCGTCCTCGACGGTCCGCAAAAGGAAAACGTAGGAACCGGCGTCCTCGACGGTCCGCAAAAGGAAAATGTGGGAACCGGCGTCCTCGACGGTCCGCAAAAGGAAAACGTAGGGACCGGCGTCCTCGACGGTCCGC
>JAZRDX010000176.1:0-2850 GCA_045660565.1 Eubacteriales bacterium | reverse complement strand
CCGACACCGAAAACGTTTCCTGCTTTAAGCTTCTTTCTCCCTCGGGCAAGGAGATACCGTACGTTGTTTACAAAATAAGCAACGTGGCTCACACCTCTATAAGCCCGATAAACCTTCCCGGTGACGTTGCGGTAACAAGATACTTTATCCGATTTGTCCTTCCCATTGACGGAATAGGATATAAGGCGCTCACCGTCCGCCCATGCGAGGGAACGCTCGCAGTGTCCGAGAACACGTGCGCCAAACCGAACAAACTCGAAAACAAGCTTATTTCCTGCACAATAAACAAAAACGGAACGCTTAACGTAACCGATAAGACGACCGGAAAGACCTTTAGCGGTCTTATGCTTATTGAGGACTGCGAGGAGGTCGGAGACGAATACGTCCACCGCGAGACGGAAAACGCCGCCGTTTTCACCTCCGAGGGCGCGATTGCGGATATAACGTCTCTTGAAAACAATAAATTTATGCAGCGCCGCAGGGTAACGTTTGATATGACGGTCGACCGCGACGGAGAAAAGCATCTCTCCTTTGATGCAGAGCTTTCTCTTTCCTCGGAGTCTCCCGTTATCGACGTTAAGCTCTCCTTTGTAAATACCGCAAAGGACCACCGCGTGAGAGTCCTTTTCCCCTCCGAAATAACGTCCGACGGAGTTTATACCGCCGCGCCGTATGACTGCGTAAAGCACGCACTCTACGAAAATGACAAAGACAAGCGCCGCCCTAACTCCGGTTACGTTGCTGTTACCGACGGCAGTCACGGTCTTGCGCTTCTTAACGAGGGCCTTTACGAGTATGAGCACAAGGGTGACGCAAAGAACACCATAGCACTTACGGTCCTCCGTTCTACCGGCAATTTCACTTGGTATAAGGATAAAAAGACACTTGCAAAGGAATGGGTAAGCCCCGATGCTCAGTGCATAGGTCAGAACGACGTTCACTTTGGAATCTATCCGTTTGGCGGCATGTTTGAAGCAAGCGGAGCACTCGCTCTTACCGAGCTTTTCCTTGCACCGCCGATCACTCACAGCGCCCCTGTGGACATGAAAAAGATAATGAGCGGTCGCCCCTTCGTTCAGTCGACCGATATCGGCGGATGCGTATTCTACCGCGAGCCTGAAAATGCCGACAAAAAGCTGCCCTTAGATCTGAAATTTGCAAAAATTATCGGAGATGGCGGAAAGATGGTAATCTCCGCCTGCAAGAGAGCCGAAAACGGCAAGGGAACGGTTATACGTCTCTTTAACCCGACGGAAGCTGCGGTTGACTTCACCTTAGCACTTACTAAAAAACCGCGCGCGGTAGATGCTCTTTCTACCGACGAGCGTATAACTCTCAGAGAAGCTCTTCCCTACGACGGCAAAAACGTTACACTTACAGCGAAACCGAAAGAAATAATAACGCTTTTTATTAAATAAATTTTACATATCGAATCAATATCCGCACAATGCGGAAGAAAAGGAATATTTAATTATGAAAACATACGGAAAAAACGCTCTTGTTGGTCAGTCCGGCGGTCCTACCGCGGCAATCAACGCCTCTCTTTCGGGTGTTATTGCCGAGTGGCTTGAAAAGCAGAGCGGTACACTTTACGGAATGGCAAACGGTATAACCGGTATTCTTAGCGAAAGACTTTATAATCTCACCGAAATTTTCGGCGGCAAAAAAGACGAGCTTGAGCTGTTAAAGCTCACGCCCGCCGCGGCTCTCGGCTCTTGCCGTAAAAAGCTTCCTCTCCCCGAAAAGGACGCTGAGTTTTATTCCGAGCTTTTCGGTCTCTTTGAAAAATACGAAATAGGTTACTTTTTCTACATCGGCGGAAACGACTCTATGGACACCGTAGACAAGCTCTCCGCTTACGCGAGCGCAAACGGTATAGACGTTAAATTCGTCGGTATACCGAAAACGGTTGATAACGACCTATGCGGAACCGACCACACTCCCGGCTTTGGCTCGGCGGCAAAGTACGTTGCCTCTGTTTGCGCGGAAACAAAACGCGACACCGCGGTTTATACTCAGAAAGCTGTTACCGTCATTAAAATAATGGGACGCGACGCAGGTTGGCTTACCGCTTCTGCGGCTCTTGCCAAAACAAAGTACACCGACGGTCCCGACCTCATATATCTTCCCGAGGTACCCTTTTCTTTCGAACAATGCTTTAAGGATATCGAAAAATGCTGGGAAAACGCCCCCGACGTGCTTATCGCCGTCTCCGAGGGCATAAGAGACAAGGACGGAAATTACGTAAGCGCGGATTCTACCAAAAAGGATACCTTTGGACACGCAATGCTTTGCGGCGCGGCAAATATGCTCAAAAACCGTGTTGAGGAGCATTTCGGCTGTAAGGTACGCGCGATAGAGCTTAACACACCGCAAAGAGCGGCGGGACACTGTCTCTCGCTTACCGATATTAACGAGTCGTTTAACGTCGGAGCGTTCGGTGTCCGCGAGGCTATAAGCGGAAAAAGCGGCATAATGGCGGCTACGGTAAGGATTTCGGACACACCGTACGCCGTTAAAAACGAATCCTTCCCGGTTTGTGAAATAGCCAACAAGGTAAAGGACGTTCCGCGTGAGTACATAAATGATGACGGAAACGGCATCACTGAGGCAGGACTTACCTATCTTCGTCCTTTAATAATAGGCGAGTGCAGTCTCACCTATTCGGACGGAGTACCGAAGCACTACGTTTTTCCGAAGATATAAAACCAAATAAACCTTAATTAAAACGTAATAAAAATCCCCCCGTATAACGGGGGGTATTTCAGTTTCGGGCATAGCCCTAAACGTTACTGGCTACGCACAAGTGCGTTTTGAATTGGCCTGCCAGCCATGCAAAGGACAACAAGC
>JAZRDX010000175.1:0-28768 GCA_045660565.1 Eubacteriales bacterium | reverse complement strand
GAACAGGTCCTTTTTCGATACGATAGCGTCGAAGGAGTGTCGGGTTTTTTCGGGGCCGCTGTGTACGGCGAAGTGCTTTGCGCAGGCACCTGCCTTTAAAAATCCGTCGTTTCCGTTTAAGAAACCGTCGCCGCCCTGAAGATTTTTTATAAATTCACAGCCGAGAACTGCGGTGAGGTGCGGGTCTTCTCCGAACGTTTCCTGACCTCTGCCCCATCTTCCGTCTCTGAATATGTTTATGTTGGGCGACCAATACGTTAGTCCTTTATATATGTCGCGGTCGCCGTATTTAGTGCTTTGGTTGTACTTCGCGCGTCCTTCGGTCGCGATGGCGGACGCAACCTTGCCTATAAGAGTTGGGTTGAATGTGGCGGCGAGCCCTATCGACTGCGGAAAAACGGTTGCCGTTCCCGCTCTTGCTACTCCGTGGAGCGCCTCGTTCCACCAGTTGTATTCTTTAATATCAAGGCGGTCGATGGCGGGAGAATTATAAAGGAGCTGGGATATGATTTCGGTATATGTCATTTTTGATACAAGAGCCGCGGCTTTTTCTTTAGCTTCGTTATAGTTCATAAAAATATCCTTTCTTTTTGAAAAGTATTTTGCGTTTAAGCTTGTACACGGTAAAAACGCCGAGGTGATTTTGATACAAGCTGAGAAGGAAATTCCGTTTGATTAAAGTATATCATATTAAATAGATATTTTCAAGTAAGAAATGGTTTAAAAGGTGGTCAGAATTAGTTTTTTTAACGGCGGATTTGCACTGCGTTAAAAATAACAAAAAATTCAAAAACACATCTTGAAAAACTTTCCGAAATATGATATACTTAGCGTAACAGTAAAATTTACACAAAGGAGATATTAAAATGAGCAAATACGCTGGAACACAGACAGAGAAAAATCTTGAAGCCGCTTTTGCAGGCGAATCTCAGGCGAGAAATAAGTATACATATTTTGCTTCCGTTGCAAAGAAAGAGGGCTACGAGCAGATTTCCGCTCTTTTCCTTAAGACGGCTGAAAACGAAAAGGAACACGCAAAGCTTTGGTTTAAGGAGCTTGGCGGAATAGGCGATACCGCTACTAACCTTCTCCATGCGGCAGAGGGCGAAAATTACGAGTGGACCGATATGTACGACGGCTTTGCTAAGACTGCTGACGAGGAAGGCTTCCACGACCTTGCGGCTAAGTTCAGACTTGTTGCGGCTATCGAAAAGCAGCATGAGGAGAGATACCGTGCGCTTCTTAAGAACGTTGAAACTGCATCTGTATTTTCAAAGAGCGAGGTTAAGGTATGGGAGTGCCGTAACTGTGGACATATCGTTGTAGGAACCGATGCTCCGAAGGTTTGCCCCACCTGTGCGCATCCCCAGAGCTTCTTTGAAATTCACGAGGAAAATTATTAATAGCGCATTATTGTTGTTGATAGAATATAAGTGTCATTTTTCTCACTGGTTTTGATATGAAAGCTTTTTGGTTTGTTACAAATGGATAAAAAGTGTTAAATGATACAAAACAGACTTTATGCACTTTCGGTGTTATAAGGTCTGTTTTTTTATTTTGGGATATGAGAAAAATATTGCTTGTTGTTTAGTGTGTATGGATAAAATGTGTTTATTTGCTCGTGGGATCGGTATCGGCGGAATGCGCGGAGTAATTATTTATACAGAAAATGTGTGAAAGCTTGCATTTTTTTAAAAAACCACTTGATTTTTCTTCCTATTTATGCTATAATACTTTATAATATTAAAATAATAAGTAAATTTTTACTTATAGGAGAATTTTAAACATGGAAAATGTATATAGCTGTCCGATATGCGGCAGTATGGAAATGAAACAAAATGGGAGCGTCTTTTTGTGCCGTTTCTGTAAAAACGAATTTACCGAGGAAGCACTTAGGGCGAGACAAAGCACATCGGGAAACGGCGATTCTTCCGGTGGATCGGGTAGCGGAAACACTACGCCGTCATCGGGTACGACGCCTGCGACCGGTTACATCAGCGGTATGTTTGGAGCTCCGGTGGTTCCGCCAAGTACAGGTGGGTTTTCCGCTCCTCCGGACAGTCTGATACAAAGTATTCAGGCGGGTGCTGCGAGAAACAGACAGAGTGAGAGCTCCGGTAATGCGGGTGGCACTGACGGAAACAACGGTTCCGACAGAAGAAGCTCGGGACGCGGCAGAAGCGGCTCGGGTAATAACGGAGGCAGTTCGTCGGGCGGTGGAAACGGTTCCGGTAATAACGGAAACGGCGGTTCATCAGGTGGCGGAAACGGCTCCGGTAATAACGGAAACGGCGGCTCGTCAGGTGGCGGAAGCGGCTCCGGTGCTTCGGATAGCGAAAATAACGTACGTTTCCTTGATAACGTAAGTCTTATGAATGACCTTGCTTACGAGCTTGTAAACGGAAACGCTAACGCCTGGGCAAATATCGCGAGAGACAAGGGTATTATTAACAGCAAGCAGCACACCGAAATAAAATACATAGTGGCGACCAGAAACTGTATCGCTCACGGTTCGGGAGATACTGTAAGAATTACTGCGGAGCTTGTAACCAGCGCAAGGAATTATTATGAGCTTATGCGCCGTACCGCGTCGCAGATAAAGTAAGCTGTAAAAACAGAAAAGTAATGAAAACGGATTAAGCGCTTACGTGCTTTTCGGAAAACGGTTAAATGGCGGAAAACAGCTGACTGATTAAACGGTTGGCCGATTAAGAAAAAGAATTAATATTTCAAAAATAATTTTATAAAGAGGTAGTTATGTTCGGTTCAAAGAAAAACAAAAAAACACCCGAGGAGCTTAAGGCTGAAAGGGAAAACAAAATTAAAGAGGTTCAGAAGGGACTTAAGCTTCAGATAGTTCAGCTGAACAAGAAAAAGGACAATGCGTTCGCGAAGGTCGTTGAGGCAAGAAACAAGGGGCTTTCGTCTCAGGAAAAACAGGCGAGAGGCCTTCTTAAGCAGGCTATGGCTGCCGGTAAGCGCGCCGAGGGAATGCTTATGACGCTTGAGCTTGCAATGGAATCCCGTGATCTTGCGGAGCTTAACACAGAGTTCCTTAAGGGTATTTCCGTCCTTTCCGACGATATCGTATCCGCAAGCAAGGGCAGTGCGAACGTAAAGCAGGTTGAGGAAAAGTACAAGAAGGCTATGTTTAAGATGGAAAAGCAGAAGGAAAATATCGACGAGATGATAGCCGTCGGAGAGTACAGCTCTGCCGTGGCTGTTAACGAGGACGAGTATAACGAATTCGACGACGAGATAGATTCTATGCTTGATGACGTAAATCTTGCAAACTCAGCTCTTGGTTTCAACAACAACAGACAGAAATTTTAATGATAATTTAGTGTAAACGTAAGGAGTTCAATATAGATATGGCTAAAAGTTACCGTGATTTTAAAAAACAGCTCGAAATGAAAAAGGAGCAGACGGAAACCCTCAGAATGCTTAACGGCGCGGTTTCCACTCTTTCGAAAAAGAGGGACTCGTACATAGAGCAGGCAAAGACTGCTAAGCGTCTCGGAAATATGTCTCAGTACAATGCGATGGTTGCGCTTCTCAAAAACGCGATGTTCAACCTTGCTCAGGCTCAGGATATGGTTGCAAACTTCACTATCGCAAAGGATATGTGCGAGATGCAGCAGATCAACAAGAAGTTTGTAAAATCGCTTGACAGCGTTATGAAGAACGTACATAAAACCTGCAAGGCGATAAACGTAAGCAGCAGTGAAAAGACGTTTATGAAGGCTCTTTGTCAGCAGAACGTTACGTCGATGCAGCTCCGTCAGGCACTTCAGGACAATAACGCGGCGTTTTCCAGCAGCGTTGATACCATTTCCGATATTTCCGATGAGGACGTAAGCGGACTTCTTAACGACGGAATAAACGGTGAAAGCCAGAAGATTGACAGTACTCTTGAAGCGCTTGAGCTTGAATTTGCCGCTCCTTCGGCTTCCTCCGGAAAAGAAGGTCCTGCGCGTGAGATGGACAGCATGGGAATGGGCTTTGGTGGAAACGGTCAGTCGGGACAGAACGGTTTTGGCGGCTTTAACCAGAACGGATTCAATCAGAACGGAAATGGGTTTAATCAGGGCGGAAACGGTTTTAACCAGAATGGAAACGGATTCAACCAGAACGGTAACGGATTCAACCAGAACGGAAACGGTTTTAACCAGAACGGAAACGGATTTGCACCGAACGGCAATGGCTTTAACCAGAACGGAAACGGCTTTAACCAGAACGGAAACGGTTTCGCACCGAACGGTAACGGATTCAATCAGAATGGTGGCGGCTTTAACCAAAACGGCAACGGCTTTAACCAGAATGGCAACGCTCCGGCACCGAACGGTAACGGCGCCGCTCCGAGCGGTGCGGCACCCGGTGGAAATGACGCTAACAAGCCTCCGGTAATGCCGAGCAATAAAAAGGAAGATAAAAAGTCCGAGGATAAAAAGAATGAAAAGCCCGAGGATAAGATTCTCGGTGCAAACGGAGAGGAGCTTGGCGCTTCTTCCGAGTTTAAGTTTAACTGGGAGAGCCTGCCGAGCATCGGATTTGACGATATAGCAGGACTTGAGGACGTTAAGGATATAGTAAGAGTTAAGGTTCTTCTTCCCCTTAAGAATCCCGAAGCATTTGAAGGATATGAGAAGAAGAGCGGTGGCGGTATGTGTCTCTACGGACCTCCCGGAACCGGTAAGACTATGATAGCGGCTGCTATTGCAAACGAGATAGGCGCTAAGTTCTGCTCCATTAAGCCCTCCGACCTTCTTATGCAGGGCCTCGGTCAGACCGAAAAAGCGGTTAAGGCTCTGTTTGCTCAGGCACGTCAGTTCCCCTGCGCGGTTATCTATTTTGACGAGATGGACTCCCTTACTCCCAAGAACACCAAGTCTACTGCTGCAAGACAGCTCCGTTCCGAGTTCCTTGCTCAGCTTCAGGGTATCGACAGTTATAAAGAGGGCGAGGACAGAATCCTCTTCCTCGTTGCCGCTACCAACAAGCCGTGGGATATAGACAGCGCGTTCCTTCGTCCCGGACGTTTCGGTACTAAGGTATACGTAGGTCTTCCCGATGCTCCCGCAAGAGAGTACATGATAAGAAAGCGTATTGAAAAGATACTTAAGAAGGGTGTCGTTGAGGTCAGAGAGGACGTTAACGTTGACGCTCTTACCGAAAGCACCAACGGTTACAACTGCTCCGATATAAGCAACCTTCTTGACCGCATCGAGGAGATATCCATTATCAGAGGCATCAAGACCGGTGAAAAGTATATTGCGGACGAGGACTTTACAACTGCTCTTTCCGAGATACATTCTTCTGTACAGGCTGACGATATTCAGAAGCTCAGAGATTGGCGCGAGGAAAACGACCAGTAATTCGGCATAGTTTTTATACTGTTATTTTTCGGATGACCGAGCGCTGCTTTTACACGTAATCGGCAACGCTCGGAGACTCCTTTATTATTTGAAGATTATTGAAAGGAAATGTTAAAAAATGGGTTATTCGGACGAATATTTCTATTCAATGTTTAAAAAATGCTACGAAACGGCAATGAACGCGAAAAATTACGGTAATCTCGCGGTAGCTAAAAAGAATTTTGCCGACGCCTCTGCATATCTTTTACGCTTTGCGCAGATGTCAAACAGCGCAAATAAGGAAGAAATGATTGCTCAGGCAAACCGTCTTAAAAATATATCCGATATGATCAAGGTTCCCGTACAGCAGATGCCGGGTTACGGCGCTCAGAACGGCTACGGTGCAGGTGCTCAGGGCGGAAACGCTTACGGTGCTCAGGGTGGGCCGTTCAGCGGTGGCTCTTACGGTAGCGAGCAGGGAAACGAAAGCGTGTCGGACGACGATATGTCGCAGTATTTCACATTCTTTAGTGCTGAGGACTTAAAGGAAGGCTTTGAAGGCGTCGTCGGTCTTGAAGAGGCGAAGGATGCTGTTACGGAATACGTAATTAACCCCATAAAATATCCTCAGCACTATAACTATTCCTTTGCGGATAACAAGGCGGTTCTTCTTGAAGGACCTCCCGGAACGGGAAAAACCACCTTTGCAAAGGCTGTTGCAAAGGAGATCAATCAGCCGTTTGCTCTTATAAACGTTGCTCAGCTTGTAAACTGCTACGTCGGTGAAACAGGTAAGAATATAGACAAGGTTTTCGTGGCGCTCCGCGACTACACGGAAAGAAACAACTGCGGTCTTACCGTGTTCTTCGATGAGCTTGACGAAATCGCGAAGAAGCGCGGTGGAGACGATAAGGCATCCGCCTCTGCGGTTCCCGCGCTGCTCCGTAATATGGACGGCGTAAAGCAGAACAAGAATTTCCTTATTCTCGCAAATACTAACTGTATGGAAATGCTTGACGACGGTATTCTTGACCGTTTCAGAAAGCGTATACATATCCCTCTCCCCGATAAGAATATGAGACTTGCGTTCTTCAGAAGCAAGCTTTCCGAGCTGGAAGGCGAATTTATCGGACAGCTCGACCTTGAGGGCTTTGCCGAAATGTCCGAGGGACTTAGCGGAAGAACGATTACTTATATCTGCGATGACTTCAAGTATTACATCGGCGGAGTAAAGGCGGGAATAAAGGACGGAAGCAATCTTAATTCCGTTATATATTCCGCAATTAATCAAAGGTTAAATTCGTTACATTCGTAAATAGCGTTGATTTAAAACCTGCCGCGGATAAGCGTAAGGTTAAAAACGCGTTACAAACAAATACGGGAAGCTTTTCCCGAAGCCTTAACCGAGGTTGAACGTAAGGCGCGAAACGCCACGCGAAAGACCGCGGTGTAGGTTAAGATAAAAATAAAGAACCCCTATAATCCAATATGAAAGGATCTGAGATAAATGAAAAAATGCATAAGCTGCGGTTGCCTTGTTGAGGACGATGCCCGTTTTTGTACCTCTTGCGGCACTGACGTTTCGCAGGTTCCGGCAGGAAGTGCCGATGGAGAAGCACAGGGCGGCGTTATGTCGATATTTCTCAAGTATGCATCCGTTTTAAACGAGGCTCAGCTCTACAAGGTAGCTATCGCCAAGGAGATGGGAGTTATACAGAGCGCTCCCGGAGAGGTACAGGAGATATACCGTGTGCTTGCCTTCAGAGGTCATCTTGACAGCATGTACAGATACGCCGAGCTTTGTATCGCGGGCGGCGACAAGCTTACCGCTTATAAATGGTTTAAGGTCGCTGCGGATGCGGGACACGAGCCGAGCAAAACGCGTCTTGAAAGCGAGGACTTCTTTGATACAATGCCGACAAAGGCGGTAAGCTCCAATGGGGACGGTCAGGATTCCAAAGCGGGTACTATTACCGTTACCATAAATACCGAAGAGGCTCTTGAAAACCCGAACAGAGGAATAGAAATTCCGTCGGGAAGCGGAGATTTCGTAACTATGGTAAACGACGCTATGCGCGGAGTGGTTATGATAACCGCCGTACAGGTAGAAAACGGTGTTCGTATGGTAAGCCGCGGCTCCGGATTTATTGTAGACGGACTTGTAATAACCAATGCGCACGTAGTAGGAAGCAATCCTTCCTGTGTTCAGGCAAACTTCGAGCCTTCGGTTGACTCGCGCACGTACAATCTCTTACCGCTCACCATTTTGCCCGAATATGATATATCCGTTCTTAAATTTACAAACTATACTCCAACAAAGAACTTTAATCTCCGCATAGGCGGCGTTAAGTTCGGAGAGTCGGTCTATACGATAGGAAACCCTCTCGGTGTAGGACTCAGCGTTTCAAAGGGTATAGTTTCAAATCCGAACAGAAAGAACACCTTTGCAAGCGGCGAATATCATTCTAAGCTTGAAACGGTAATACAGACGGATATAGTATCTAACCACGGAAATTCCGGCGGAGCGATATTCGATATGAATAACAACGTTATCGCGATGCTCACCTTTGAGCCTTCAAAGAGTGAGGGCGGTATGTCGATGTGCGTTCCCGCTGAATATATACAAAAAATAATTAAAACAGTAAAATAACATTAAAGGAGAATTTTAAAATGTTTGGTAATAAGGATAAAATCAAAGAGCTTACTATTTCAACAAACGACGATTACGTAATCTGGAACGTTGACGTTTCAAATGTTGCAAGAGATGCAACGTTATACGTAGAGCAGGGCGCTATGGGTGTCTACATAGTTAACGGTGTTCTCCGTTCCACCAATACTCCCGGACGCTGGGTAATCAACTCCAAAGAGGACGAGAAAAAAGGAAACAAGATTCAGCTTATCGGAGTAAACTCGAATAGAACCTACGATATTTTCTGCGGTATCGGCGGAGTTCCGTTCAAGGATGAAGAAATCAATACCGAAACGGTTGTCGGTGCTCACGGCGAATGTAAAATCTCCATTCTTCAGCCTTGGGATCTTTGCACCGTTCTCGGCAAAAACACGATTAAGCTTGAGCATATAGACGATTACATAAGATCTAAGCTTTCCGAGCTTATGACGACGAAGCTTGCCGAGGTTCTCGTAAAATACGACTACACCTCGATAAATTCCAAGCTCTCCGAGATTTCCGCCGAAATGAAGGAGAAGCTTTTCGATGAGTTCGTAAAGTGCGGACTGAATATCGAGACCTTTGCGCTTAAGGGAGTTCATTTCAACGACGAATATAAGCAGAAGAGAACCGATTTCTTCGATAATGAAAACCGTAAAAAAGAGGAGAAGGCGCAGAGAAGAGAAAGAGAAAGAGCTCAGCGTGCCGAGATCGACGCTATCAACTCTCTCGTCGGAAACATTCAGCCTCCGAATTCTCAGATGGGCGGAAATACAGCTCAGAACTTAAGCAATACTCCCGGTGTAAACGTACCCGTTAAGTACTGCTCCAGATGCGGCATGAAGTGCTCTAACGATTCCGTATTCTGCTCCGGCTGCGGAAAGAAATTTAACTAAGCATTAATCTTAGGAAAAAACGAAAATGTGGTTTTTCGGAAAAAAAGCTAAGACGTCGGATAACCGGGAAGAACTTATAGAAAAACGCCATGAGGCGGAAAAAAGCAGAGCAAAAGAGCTTGAAGAGCACCTCGCTGCCGATAAACAGAGACTTTCGGAGCTCAGAAAAAAATTAGAAGAGCTTAAAAAGATTGTCGGAAATAATCCCGGAAGCCTGGCTATAGGCGAGGCTTACAAGGTAAAAACACAGATTGATGTCGTTAATGAGCGCATAAAAGCGTATGAGACAGAGCTTGAAAGAGTACGAATGATTACTCAGCTTGAAACGTAATCTTTTAAAGACCGCTTAGCTACGCTGATAAACTCATAACACTAACACTGTTTTATAGCAAAAATCCGTAGTAACTTACGGTGCGGCAGAGTGCCGCAAAAAACAGATCAGGTAAATAGAATTTTTGGAGGAAAATAAAATGGGCCTTTTTGGAAAAAATAAAAACGATTTAACAAGCCTTAACGATGCTAATAAGCAGCAGATTATCTCTGATATAGGCAGTATAATGCGTAATAGCCGCGGAGAGATAACCGCAATGCTTAAGGATATACAGCTTGAAATTCAGTCTCACGGACAGTCCGGCTCCGAGGAAGTTCTCAGACAGGATATGCAGATAAAGAAACTGCTCGGCGAGATTAACGAGGCGGTAATAAAGGGACGCGACAGTATGGTTATTACAAAGCTCGGTCAGGTAAAAACCGCGGTTGCCAACAGAAAGATAAACTGCGGCTCCGGCGGACAGCTTACCAAGGCTGATGCTAAGGCGGCGAAGGCGCAGGCTAAGCTTGAAAAGAAGCTTGCGAAAAAGAATAAGCTTGATGAGATAGAGCAGACCAGAACTGAATCGCTTCAGGAGAAGTTAGACGAAGAAAACGCAAAGCTTGACGACCTCAGAAAAACCCTTGTGGCTTTACACGAGCGTCATAAGAAGAATCCGGCTGACCAATCTATAGTAGCTCAGGCTACCACCATAAGCATGCAGATAAAGGCATCCGAGGCTATAATACAGAAGTATTCGGCGGAAATCCAGAGAGAGGGTATTGCCGACGTATATTCGACTACCGTTCAGGTTGGCGAAACGCTTACTCAGGGACGTACCGTTAGCAACGACCAGATGGATGTGCTCAGAGAGGCTATGCAGAGCCAGAACGAGGCTATGGCTGCTGAGATACAGCAGAACCAGGCGGACATGGCAAACTTCGGTTCGATAAACGCGCTCGGTGCAATGGGCAACCCGTTTGAGGCGGTTAATGCCGGTGCGGTTTCCTTTGCTAATCCCTTTGCCGGATTAGAGGGCGCCGGCGCAGGCGCGCAGGTATTCGGAGGTGAAAATAAGCAGACTCAGTACGGCGGCTTTGATGCTTCCGCTATGGGAAGCCGTGAAATGATGCAGGACATCAACAAGACCAAGCAGTCGCTTCAGCAGAGTATGGACGCGTATAATGACAAGATGGACGACCTTTCGGACGAGCTGTCTGACCTTAACGCACAGCTTAAGCCCCTTCTTTTAAAGCGTGAGAATGCAACTCCTTCCGAGTGCACCATACTTGACGGACAGATCGACCAGCTTAACGCAAAGCGTAACTCCGTTCAGTATACCATTAAGCGTACCCGTCAGGCTCTTTCAACCCTTCAGGAGCAGATGAGCCTTATGGACAGACTTTCCACACAGCAGGATCTCGATGCTACCAACGCAAAGATTCAGCAGATGACCGGCGGAAGATTTGCCGACTTCGAAGGACTTGCAATGTTCCTTAAGGATTCTGTCGCAAGAAGTAACGAGCAGCTTGAGGAAATCGGAACCGCAACTATGGTTGCCGATAGCGAGGAGATCAACATGAATACCTTCTCCGGTTCCAGCGCAGTATTTACCGATACGATGGGTAACAAGGACGAAAACAGATACGACGCACTTAAGAGAGACCTAGGTCTTATGAACTAAGAGCGCGGCTTTAAGCGTGTTTCTGTAACTGCAGGTCTGTATTTAAGACATAAAACAGTTTAATAATTAAACTAATTCCTATAAATATATAAATAGGAAAGATTTACATGCCTTGGTGTTCTTTACGCCGCGTTTGCGGCGTAAAGGTAAAGGACAGACGGCATATAGGCTGTTTGGAAAGAGAGGAATTAACGTAAAATGAATGCTGATTATATTTTACTGGCGGCTAAAACAATGTATGACAAGGCGGAGAGAGAAGCGAGCTGCGGAATGCCCGCCGCTGCGATGTCGTACAAAGCCGCTGCAAAAAAATACCGTCAGGCTGCTGAGATGGTTTCCGGAAAAAAGGGAGAATATAATGCCCTTGCCGATGAGTGCGAAAAGAAGGCGAACGGTCCGTTTACTGCCGGCGGTAACAATAATTCGAACAATAACACAAATAATGGCGGAAGTAATAACAGAAATAGCAATAATTCGGGAAATAGCGGAAACAAGGGTGGAGATAAGCTCCAGACTAACGGCAAGGACGAAAACGGTCCTAAGGTTGAAGAACCGGAGGAGCAGCTTACCGTTGAAGAAGCTCTTGCAAGACTTAACGCTCTCGTAGGACTTGGAGGAGTTAAGAAAAAGGTTACCGAGTGGGTAGCTCAGATTCAGTTCTTTAAGCTTCGTGAGGAGCGAGGACTGGCGGTTCCGGAAGGATTTTCCTATCACCTTGTATTTAACGGAAATCCCGGTACCGGTAAAACCACCGTTGCAAGACTTATGGCTCAGATATACCGTGCGCTCGGTATTCTTGAACGCGGTCAGCTTGTTGAGGTTGCGAGAAACGACCTTGTTGCGGGTTACGTAGGACAGACCGCTATCAAAACGAAGGAAGCATGCGACAGCGCGCTCGGCGGCGTTCTGTTCGTTGACGAGGCGTACATGCTTGGTGGCTCCGAGGGAGGAAAGGACTTCGGTCAGGAAGCTATTGACACCATTCTTAAGGCGATGGAGGACCACCGAAACGAGCTTGTCGTTATTATGGCGGGTTACACCGGACCTATGGCTAAGCTTATTGAAACCAACCCCGGTCTTAAATCGCGTTTCAGTAACATTGTTGATTTTGAGGACTATACACCCGATGAGCTTATGAAAATATTCTCGGGACTCTGCAAAAAGAACGACTACATACTCAGTGATGCGGCAAAGGCGCAGCTTCGCGGTAACTTTGAAACGCTTTATGCAAACAGAGACCAGCACTTCGGTAATGCGCGTACCGCGAGAAACACCTTCCAGTTTGCGGTTCAGAGACAGGCGCAGCGTATTATGGCGAATGGCGTCGGTGGAATTTCAGAACAGGCTATGAAGACTATTGACGTTAACGATATTCCGGATATTAAGGAAATGAAGTAATTTTCACGCGTCCGTATGTAACTTTATTAAGAGGAAAGCCGTTTATGGAGATGGATAGCAAAATCACAGAGATTCTTAATGAGCTTAACGCATTCTATGGATTGGAAAGCGTAAAAAAGGCTATCGGAGAGAAGGCTAAGTTTTTGCACTATATCAAGCTACGCGCCGAAAGAGGATTACCGGTTCCAAACGGAGTAAGTCATCATTTTGTATTTTTGGACGGTACCGATGAACAGTTCAGAGCTGTTGCCGAAATAGTCGCAAGGCTATATAAAGAGTTCGGACTGCTTGAAAAAGGACATGTTGTCGAGGTGAAAAGAGAGGAGCTTATGGGTGAGCGAGTCGGAGAGACTACAGCAAAGACGCGTAAGGCCATCGAAGGCGCTCTCGGAGGAATATTTCTTGTTACGAATGCCGAGGAGCTTTACGGCGACGTTTCCTTTAACCATGAGGTAGCTGATAATCTGCACTATATGATGGAGATGCACCGCGGCGAGTATTTCATGATACTGGCGGGCGATGGAGAGAAAGTGAAAGATATGCTTATGTATCATCCCGCTCTTTTGGCACGTATCGGGAATCACGTCAGCTTTTCCGAGTAGTTTATCTTTACTGAAAAACGTATCAATAATGGGCTGAGTCAAATGATTTTTGACTCAGCCCATTATTATATTTTTATAGATCAGTATTCGAGTACTATTGATGCGTGGCAGTTAAGCTCATCTACCGTAAAGGAGCAGACACCGTCATTAAGAGTAAAGTCGTAGTCCTTACTGGTAAGCGGGTTATAAACGCGTTTTATCTTCTCGGTAACGCAAAGCTCTGTTTTTATGTTGTAGATAGGCAGAATTTCGTCTATTATCTCAACAAAGCCACGCTTAATAGGAGACGCGTAGACCATATTTACGCAGTAACGGTTTTTGTCAGCCTGCTTAAGCGCTGTAACGCGACCGCCGGAGTAAAGATTTACGTTAACGAGAGGCTTATAACCAAGCAGCTTAAGCGCTGCTAAAAAGTATCGTCTGTGGTAGACAGAGCCCTTGTCCTTGTAAATCTTCGGAATATTGTGCGTGATTAGCGCTACGTTTCCTTTTTTAATAAGAGCGGGTGAGGTTTTTCCGTTCTTAACGTAAGGGGTGTTTTTATGACCGCAGAAATGCTCGTAAGTACGCGAGAACAGCGGCTGATAGACTTCTGCGTAAACTGATGCGTCCACATTTTCAATTATCGGGGATACGTAGTAGGAGAGGAAGGGAGTTTTCGGAAGCTCTTCAAGTTCAAGAAGCTCTTTACCGGGGAGAATGTAGTCGCAGTCAAATTTTCCTTCGCCTTTATATTCGGCGCCGACGTCTATCTGGAATTTTCCGTCCTTAAGAAGTGTACTGCCGATAAGAAGCACCTTACCGCCCTTTTCGATAAACGCGTTCAGCGCTTTAAGTCCCGTTTCGTCAAGAGTAACTCCCATCGGGAAAATTACCGTGTCAAGTCCCGTGTAATCGTTATTAATAACAAAACGGTAGTCTATCTGGTTTTCAAGGAGAATGTCCGAAATTCCGTAAAGCTGCTCGTTATTTACGGTATAGTAGATGCCTATATTGTTTACGTATTCTCCGCCGTAGCAGTAGGGTGTTATTTTTTCAAGATAGTCAAAGGCGTATCCGATATTCTCGTAGGTTTGCATGTCCATCTCTCCGTCAGGGTAAAGATGGTCGCCGATAGATACACCCGCCCCGTAAAGCGCCATGCTTGCTGCCTCGTATTTAAGCGCTTCCTTCGGCTTAAAGCCTCCGAACTCGCCCCATGCGTGGTGGAATTTTCCCGTCATTCCGAGGTAGTATTTTCCGAGCCTCGAGAAGAATCTCGCTCTCGGGGGCATTTTATTGTAGCCGCCCCAAGCGGTGGGAAGGTCCTCCATCTCGTAATGAGTTGACGAAGGATAGTACTGAGGACGGTTAAGCTCCGCTCCGCCCGAGTTAAAGAAAACGGTCGCGTTTTCGTGGTACTTATCAATTATTTCCTTGCATTTTCTTGTAAAGTCGATGTGCTTAATGTCGTAGTACTTTTTAACATCGGCAGGGTTTTCGTGGCTAAGCCCCATTTTCTTCATACCCGCCTTGCACTCGTCGCATACACATACGCTTCCGTGGAAAACTATATCGTAGAATATTCCGTCAACCTTTTTGTATCTCTTACATATTTCCTCGGTAAGAGCATAGATGTGCTGACAGTACTCGCCGTCGTTAAGGCAGAGCGTTCTCCACGAGCATTCGGGTTTCGCTACGGTTTTATCGGCATTAAAATCGTATTTGTTGCTTGTGTCAGGGGTTCCGTCAGGTCTTATAGCCTTCCATTCGGGATGCGTATCCGCATCGTGCTCCGCCCAGCCTGCGGTTATGTATATCGGCGCTCTTACACCTATCTCGTGTGCGGCGTCTATCATTTCTCCGAGAAGATCAAAGTCAAGCTCGGGGTGCATTTTACCGATCTTTGTAGGGTAGTAACAAAGCCCGTGGTGGCACTTAGCGAAAACCGTTATACTCTGAACGTTTCCTTTTTTAAGAGCTGCCTGAAACTGCTCCTTTGAAAACTTACTTCCTATTCCTTTAATGTGAGGCGAGGTGTGGAAATCAAGGTGTACCTGACGAAGGGGGATAATGTTTTTGTCTACGTATTGTCCGAGCATTACAGTTTACCTCCGTAATTTTCAAAAATAATAAGTTAACGTATTTTTTGTGAATGCGGAATTTAAGCTGATATGAATTTTCGCTTCTGCGTATCCTATTTAGACGGAAACGAAAATTTGTTTACGGCGAGATAGTATAACAAGCAGACAAAATAATTATTGCCTGCTTGTCGGTAAATTTTATTAATAGACGTTCTTATCCTCGCGGTAACGGCGCCATACGTTTTCAAAGAAGTCGTCGTCTGCGGGGAGCGGACGCGCGTCTCTCCAGAAGGCAACGGGGGTACCGTTATCGAGATATACTTCCTGGACCTTATCGCCCGCTATTGTGCCGCCGGAAATGAAGCGGAACTGCTCTTCAAGTCCTTCGCCCTTTTCACCCTCGGCGTTGTAGTAGAGAGCTGAGCCTCTGGTTGCGCCTACGCTCTTGGTGAAGTCAAGCATAGCGGCAAGAGCGAGAGCCTGAACGTAAAGAACGTCAAGGAGCTTATATACTCTGTAAAGACCGCCTACGCTGTCAACTCCGACCTCGGAGGAAAGCGTCTTGATTTCGGAAAGGATTTCGTCAAGCGCCTTTTTCATGTTTTCGGGGTTACGGATAGCCGCACCGCAGTCGCTCATACGACGCTGAGCTTTCTTTATTTTTGCGATAACGTTGTTTTCGTTGGACTTTGCTGCTGTAACAAGGGCTACGTGCTTTTCAACGGCTGCCGAAGCAATTTCGTTAAGCTTTGCTTCATCGGGGAGAGCGCGAAGCGGGGTTTCGGATATGTACTGAGCCGCGCGGAGTGAGCCAACCTGACCTGCGTTAAGCGCGCTTCCGCCCGGACGGCTGATTCCGTGAGTACCGGCACACTCACCAACCGCAAAGAGTCCCTTGATAGCTGTCTGCCACCAGAGGTCAACGGCAATACCGCCGTTATTGTGCTGTGCGCAAAGAGCGATTTCGAGGTATTCCTTGGTTATATCAAGGCCTTTGCTCTTGTAAAGGTCAACTGCAGGAGAGTTCATCTTAAGAAGACGCTCGATAGGTGTGCCGAAGCAAGATTCTGCCTTGTAAAGGTATTCGTAAGCCTCGGGGGAAAGCTTCTTGTAGTCTATCTCGTCAAGACCGAAGGGGTTCTTGGTGAAATCCATGTATACGCGTCTGCCACGGAGAACGCACTCTCTGTAAACGAGAAGGTCAACGATGGAGGAGCCGGTCTGTGCCTTGCGGCTGTCGAAAGGCCACTGGTAACCCTTTAAGAATACCATCGAAAGAGCTTCGTAAATATCGGGGTAGTACTCGGTAAGGAACTCGTATTCCTTGCCGTCGGCATCAACCGAAACAAGTCTCGGAAGAACCTGCATATAGGTTCCCGAAACGTTCCAACGGGGTGCGATGGAGGCAAGTCCGTACTGCCATTCGGTCATATTCTGAAGATGTGCGCCTGCGAGAATTGCAAGGCTGGTGGTTCCCGTGTGTCCCTGAGGATAAACGCTGTCTGCGTAAATTCCCGCAGGACCTCCGGTTGCTAAAACAACGTTCGGACAGTAGAAAACGGTAAACTCACCGGTTTCCTTTTCGAGGCAAACAAGACCGATAACGCCGCTTTCGTCCTTAAGTATTTCTACCGCAAGAAGGTTGTTATGTACGGTTACTCCGAGGTTTTCGCAGTTTTTCTGTAATGCCTCGGTCATAAACTTAGAGGTAAGGGGACCTGCCGAGGTAGCTCTTGCGTAAGGGTCGTGGTCGGTTTTGTATCCAACGTATTCGCCGTAGCGATTTGTGGGAAATTCAACACCGAGCTCGGCAAGGTTTAAAAAGCAGCGTCCGGAGAGAGCCGCCTCGCAGAGCGCGTTGTCTCCGTCAACCGAGCCGCCTGCAAAAAGGTCGGCAGCCATCTGACGTACGCTGTCCGCGTTGCTTCCGCCGAGACCGAGCTTGTAATACGTCTGCTTGTCGCTTCCCGTGTTACGGGAGGTTCCGCAGAGGACGTTCTCGGTTATTATTGCAATGCTTCTTTTGCCCATCTGCTTTATTCTTGCCGCCGCGTTATATCCTGCGGCACCTGTACCGATTACAACTGAATCGTAGTAAAAAGTTTTGAAACTCATTTTAAAATTCCTTTCTTTAGGAAAAATACTTATTTATTTTAAAGGCTCTCGGAAGTTGACTCCCGAGAGCCTTGTTTATTGCTTTTTGCTTTACCGTAGCCTTTATGCTGTCGGGTGCTTGCCTGATTAAAGTCTGCGGATGTGGAAGCCGCCGTCTACGTCAATCGACTGACCGGTTACGTAGGGGAGAGAACCGTTGCAGAGAGAAAGAACTGCTGCCGCGATATCCTCGGGCTTACCCCAACGCTTGATGGGAAGGATTCCGTCCTCGAATATAAGTTTGTCGTATTTAGCCTGAACGGTGGAGGTCATTCCGGTAGCTATAATACCGGGACGGATCTCGTTAACCGTTACACCGTACTCTGCAAGACGGTCTGCAAAGAGAGCGGTTATCATGGAAACGCCCGCCTTGGAGATGCAGTACTCACCGCGGCTTGTGGAGCTGGTGTAAGCCGACATAGAGGAGATGTTAACGATAGCGCCCTTGCAGTCGCCCTCGTTTTTGATGATCTGATTTGCAACAGCCTGAGTAAGGAAAAGTGTTCCCTTGGTGTTGATGTTCATAACGAAATCGTAGCTTTCCTCGGTCATTTCGAGAATGTCTGCTCTTACTCTCGGAGCAACACCCGCTACGTTTACGAGAATGTTGATTTTGCCGTAAGCATTTATTGCGGCGTCTATAACCTTCTGTCTGTCAGCGGACTTGCTGAGGTCTCCCTGAACGTAAGTGAACTCGCCGGGGAGAGCCTTCGGCATCGCGGGAGCGATGTCCATTCCTACTACGCTTATTCCGTTTTCGAGAAGTTTTTCGGCAACTGCAAAGCCTATTCCGCCTGCCGCGCCTGTAACGATAGCAACCTGTTTCATAATATTTCTTCCTTTCAGTGTCTTTTCAGACTGATTATTTATAAATTTTAAATTACTTTGCAGCCTTGTCTGCCGCTTCCTTTATGCGGATTATCGAGCGGAGAGGATGAAGCTCTGTTTCGCTGTCAAACGGCATAGGAGTTCCGTCGAGAAGATGCTCGACAAGGAAATGAAGGAAAGGCTTACTTGGTGTGTTCATGTCGGCAAATTCGCCCTTGTCTCCCTCGTCATTCCAGAGGTGGGTACGTCTGCCTCCGTCGGTTATCTCGATAACACCCTTGGTGCCAAATACTCTTACCGACTCATTACCCCAAAGTCCGAAGGAGCCGGGGTTACAGTAGTTGATACAAGCGGAAGCAACGCCGCCGTTTTCAAGAGTCATAGAAGCGGAGCAAGCCATAGTGAGTCCCGGCTTGAAATCGGGCGCTCCCTTGGTGGTTTCAACAGCGTTTACCTTTGCAATCTTGATTCCGCAGCAGTGTTCAAGGAAACGCATAGCGTGTACGCCTACCTGACGGGTAAGTCCGCCGTCAACGTTTGCGTCCTCGGGTCTGCCTTTAAAATTATTCGGGTAGGATTTCTGAACGTATACCTGGATTACCTCTCCGACCGCGCCACCCTTTATGAGGTTTCTCATTGTGTCGTAAGGCTCAAAGAAGGTGGAGTCCGCGATTTCGTGGAACTCTGCGGTAGAGTTTTTCTCTGCCTCAAGTATCATATCAAGCTCTGCCTCGGTGAAAGCCGCGGGCTTTTCGGCGTATACGTGAACGCCTGCCTTAAGGCATTTTACTGCATCGTTTGCCTGATCACAGCGCATGGGAGAGCAGAGACACACAAAGTCTATACCGCCCTTTTCAAGCATTTCATCGAGTGTGTCGTATATCTTAAGAGTTTTATTCTGATAAGCCTTGTATTTTTCAAGACGGTTTTCGGGAATCGCCGCTGCCGCTACGAAGTCAATTCTGTCATAGGTTTCAAGGAAATTCCATATCTGGTGGCCGTTAGCGCCGTAAATTCCAACCTTTAACTTTGTCATAGTCAGTTCTCCTTAACAAATTTTTCGAGCTTACCGACCGCAGGGTTTGCATATATCTCGTGCATAAGGTCGTAGAGTCCGTCAACAACCGTGGTGTCGTTAACAACGTGGGTGTTCTTAAAGTTCATTATTTCGCAGTTGTTCTGTATGTAGTTGATAACCTTTGTCTGAACTGACGCGCCTTCTATGCCGCAGTAATCATGCTCTTCGCCCATACAGATTCTTACTGCAACCTCAAGCTTGTAGTCGTTGGAGGCAATGTCTGCCTTGCCGTAGTTTATCGTTCTGCCGTCGTTAAGCTCGCCGATAAGCTCGCCGTTCTGTGCGTTCGGAACGGAAACTATCTTTCCGTTTTCAAACTCATAGCAGAATACGGGATCGAAATTCTTTTCGATTGCGTGAGATGCGATGAAGTATCCTTCGCCGCCGTCCTCAAACTTAAAGCTTATAACTGACGTATCAAAGTTTTCTATGCCGTTGGCTCTTGCAAGCTCACCGTGTATGGTAGTGGGCATTTTGGAGGTTCCCATCGTATCGCCGAGAACGAAGAACATATTGTGAAGATAGTGCGCGCAGGCGTTATTTGCTATACTGTCGAATACAGCAACGCCGTCGGCGGTGTATTTCTTGCCTGCCCAACCGGTGGAACGGTTGAAATACTTGGCGCCTCTCGGCCAGAGAACGAGAGTTTTCATGGATTTAAGCTTTCCGTAAACTCCGCTCAAAATATCCTTCTTAATTTTAAGTATCGTCTCGCTCGTTGACCACTGGTATCCTATGAGAACGAATTTTCCGTATTTCTTCTGTGCGTCAAGCATGCGCTGTGCATCCTCTGTGCTTCCGCAGAGCGGTTTTTCGCAGAGAACGTTGGAGCCGTGCTCCATACAGTAAATAGTCTGATCGGCGTGGAACTGAATAGGGGTGGAAAGAACGGCAAGGTCAGCGGTGTGCTCCTTGTAAAATTCCTCAAGATTTGAATAAATCGGAATGTTTCTTTCCTTTATCGCGTCTATTTTCGGGCAGAACTGCGGATAGGGTTCAACAACACCGACGATATCAATAAGCTCTTTGGTTTTTCCTTCAAGCGCCTCGGTTAAGTGAATCATACCAAAGCCGCCTACTCCTACGAGAACGACATTAACTTTCATAGAAAATCTCCTTATGTTTTAGCTTGTCAGCTTTAATTTTTAAAAGATAGAGTAAAAAACTCTTGGTGCGGGCGACAGGACTTGAACCTGCACGTCGGTTGACACCAGATCCTAAGTCTGGCGCGTCTGCCAATTCCGCCACGCCCGCATGCGTAGCGTGCGGGTGGGGCGGAATTTATCCGCACACGCCCGCAGAAGAAACTAACGGTAAAGCAAAAAATATAAAAGAATGAAATGAGAGGGAGTGGCGGAATTTATCCGCACACGCCCGCAGAAGAAACTAATGGTGAGCGAAAAAATATAAAAGAATGAATTGAGAGGGGGGCGGAATTTATCCGCACACGCCCGCAGAAGAAACTAGTGGTAAAGCAAAAAATATAAAAGAATGAAATGAGAGGTGGGCGGAATTTATCCGCACACGCCCGTGAGGGGAACAAATAATTAAAAATGAATGATGAATAATTTCGGTTGCTTTTCGCTGTTGCGAAAAGCTTCATAAAAAATTTAAAGCGGAGAAAAACAGCGAAGCATAGTGGGGCGCGGTTAAATATAAATAGGGCAAAACCCTTGACACCGAGCTTTTCGGTGCCAAAGGTTACCTGCTTACGAGAAAAATTATACCAAAATTTTCAAAGCTTGTCAATGTATATTATAAAAATATACTTATTATTTTAAGCTCTTTTCAACCGCTTCGAAAAGACCGTTAATGTAGGTCGCTCCAAGTGCTCTGTCGTAAAGTCCGTAGCCGGGACGTCCGTCCTCATCCCAAATCATTCTTCCGTGGTCGGGACGAACGTATCCGTCAAAGCCGTTCTCTACGAGCGCCTTGGTTATTTCATACATATCGAGAGAGCCCTTGTCGCTCTTGTGTCCGCATTCCTCAAAGGATTCGTCTTCCATAATAAGGATATTACGCATATGCATAAAGTGGATTCTCTTCATCTTAGCGTATTTTGCTACGAGACGCGGAATATCGTTTCTCTTTGCCGCTCCGAGAGAGCCGGTGCAGAAGGTAAGTCCGTTAGCCTCGCTATCAACTATCTTAAGCATACGGTCAAGGTTTTCTTCGCACGTTATTATACGCGGAATACCGAAAATGGAGTACGGCGGATCGTCGGGGTGTATTGCCATCTTTATACCGACCTCTTCGGCAACCGGAATAACCTTCTTAAGGAATATTTCAAAGTTCTTCCAGAGGCCTTCCTCACCCATAGCGCGGTATTCCTTTAAGAGAGCTGCCATTTCTTCCTTGGAGTAGCTTGCGTCCCAACCGGGAAGGGAAATTTCGTCGGAAGAAGGATCGATGTGCTTAAGCTGGTCCTGGTACATAACGAGAGAGGTGGAACCGTCCTCTGCCATCTTGTCAAGCTGGGTACGCGTCCAGTCGAAAACGGGCATAAAGTTATAGCATATAACCTTAACTCCGTGAGCGGCGCAACGGCGTACGTTTTCGCAGAAGTTTTCAAGGCAACGGTCTCTGTCGGCGTTTCCGAGCTTTATTGCCTCGGGTACCGGAACGGATTCAACTACCTCGAACTCAAGTCCGTTGTCGTTTGCCTGCTTTTTTACAGCCTCGATGCTTTCGTGGCTCCAGATTTCGCCCGGCTTTACGTCGTAAACCGCCGAAACAACACCTGTCATTCCGGGAATCTGTCTTATAAATCTAAGCGGAACTCTATCCTGCTCACCCTGCCATCTGAAGGTCATTTTCATAGTGGTTAGTCTCCTTTTTTGTTTATATCTAATTTTCTTTTTTTGTATATTTCATTAAACTCATATTTGTGCTCACCTTGTTTGTAACCGCAAAAAGTGTCTAAACAAACGTTGTGAAGAGCATTATATATGTTTCTTATGATAAGTGGATTATCTTTTTTTAGTGATGCAAGCAGCCTTTTTGTTTCGCTGCGCTTGCTGAGATGCTCGTCGGTCTCCGCTTTTTCGGTAAAGCGGCACGCGCACTGTAAAAACGAAAGTCCGTTATGGTCTCTCCACGCGCATATAGCGCTTTCCTCTACCGTGTAGAGCGGACGTATAAGCTCCATTCCCTCGTGGCTCGTGCTGCGGAGTTTTGGGAGCATTCCCTGAAGCTGTGCGCCGTAAAACATAGCCATAACCGTTGTTTCAACAACGTCGTCAAGGTGGTGTCCTAGAGCTATTTTATTACAGCCGAGGGAACGAGCAAATTCATAAAGATATCCGCGTCTCATTCTCGCGCAGAGATAGCAGGGAGATTTTTCTATACCGCTTACCGAATTGAAAATGTTAGAGTCGAAAACCTTAACCTCTATTCCGAGCACCTCGGCGTTATCAAGAATTTTTTTACGGTTTTCAGGAAGGTATCCCGGATCCATGACTATGTATTCGAGCGAAAACGGGATTTCGGAAAATCTGCATAGCATCTGCATAAGCTTTGCAAGTAAAACGGAGTCCTTTCCGCCCGAAATGCAGACTGCGATTTTATCGTTTTCTTCTATGAGCTGATATTTTTTCACCGATTCAATAAAAGGATTCCATATTGTCTTGCGGAACTTTTTATTGATGCTTTGCTCTATAAGCTCTTGCTTTGATAAAACCTTACCCATATAACCTCTTAAGTCGCGATTTTTTGAGTTACTAATTTTAATTATATCATTAAGGAGAACCAAAGTCAAGCATTTTTTTATAAAACATTTTATTATATTTATTTTAATATTTTTTACATATTAGTATATTGACAAAAAAAGTAATTCATATTATACTTTTATATGTGCGCGCAGTAAATACTTATTTGTTTTAGGTAGCTTTTGACGTGCGCTGAGATAATATTTGAATACGGAGTAGAAAATGCAGACAGAAGCTAAAAGAAAAACACTGCTTTGTCCCGGCTGTGGGGCGAGAATTTTAAAGGTTACCGAATGCGCCGACCTAACGGTTGAATGTTTTTCTTGCGGTGCCGCCGTTTCAGCAACGATTTCAAAGAACGGTGAAATGGCTATCGATTATAAGCCGAGCCCGGGCGCTGCCTTTTTCGTTACCGGAAGCGGGTTGAAATAATTTTAAAAAGACACTAAGCGGGAGACGGAAACAAAAACAGCTCGAAAGAGACAGTTGACGGGAGACGGAAAATATGAGCGTTAAGCTGGAAAGAATAACAAAGGCACATTACAAAACGGCTAAAAAGCTTTATTTGTAGGGCGGTGCCTTGGTGCCGCCGTATATTAACATACAATTCCGTTTATAACGGGGCGTCGGGTACGTCGCTCCTTACGTAATTACTCAGGGTGAAACGGAGATGCGGTGAATATATGAAAAAGATTATTGTTATAGGTTCTCCGGGAAGCGGGAAAAGTACGTTTGCGAGAAAGCTTCGGGACAAAACGGGGCTTACGCTTTATTACCTTGACGCTATATGGCATAAGCCGGATAAAACCAATATATCAAGAGAAGAATTTGACGAAAGGCTCGGAGAGATACTCCGCCGCGACAGCTACATAATCGACGGAAATTACAGCCGTACCCTTGAAAGGCGCTTTGAGGCGTGCGACACGGTGTTTTTTATGGATATTCCTACGGAGGAGTGTCTTAAAGGCGCGGCTGAAAGGATAGGAAAAAAGCGCGAGGAGCTTCCTTGGCTTGAAACGGAGCTTTCCCCCGAATTTCGCGAATGGATACTCACGTTTCCGCAGCGTTCTCTCCCTAATATAATTTCTCTTATCGAAAAATATAAAAATGAAAAGGAAATTATTATATTCAAAACGAGAGAAGATGCGGATAAATATATTGACTTGCTCCCGCCGAAAAGCGAAAGGCAATTTTTAAGTTAACAAAATAATTCAAATACAATTTTGAAAGGAAATACATACGTACAATGAAAAGATGGATGAAATACGTGAAGCCGTATTCGGCATACTTTATTCTCGGTCCTCTTTGCATGATAATTGAGGTTATAGGCGAGGTGCTTATGCCGAAATATCTTGCGATGGTGCTGGGACAAAGTGTGGACGCAACGCCCGGATACAGTCTCGGAATAATGGCGCTTATGATACTTACCGCGCTGCTAATGATGGCGGGAGGTATGGGAGGCGCGTACTTCGGCGCTAAGGCATCGGTAAACTTTGCCGCGGATCTCCGAAACGATATTTACACGAGGGTGCAGGATTTTTCTTTTTCGAATATAGATAAATTCAGCGCGGGCTCGCTTGTTACAAGACTTACCAACGACGTAACGCAGATGCAGAACTTTATCAACATGCTGCTCCGTATGTGTTTGCGCTCGCCCGGTATGATGATAGGTGCGCTTATTATGGCGGTAATGCTCCGTCCGTCGCTTGCCATAGTGCTTGCCGTTTCGATACCGCTCCTGGTTCTTTCCATACTTTCTATAGTTTTCAGAGCGTTTCCGAAATTTTCCAAAATGCAGGAAAAGGTTGACGGGCTTAACAACACCGTTCAGGAAAACGTTACCAACGTAAGAGTTGTAAAATCCTTCGTCAGGGAGGATTACGAAACGGTAAAGTTCGGAAAGGCAAACAGCGACCTTAAAAACACCGGTATGTCGGCAATGAAGGTAATGATACTGCTTTCTCCGGTTATGACACTGTTTATGAATATTACCGTAATGGCGGTTATCTGGTTTGGCGGTAATATGGTTCTTTCCGAAAGCGCTCCCATGCCTATCGAGGAGCTTTCCGCGTTTATTACCTACTGTACCCAGATTCTTACCTCGCTTATGATGATAACCATGATGATAATGATGTTTTCAAGAGCGATGGCGTCGGCAAAGCGTATAAAAGAGGTGCTTGACGAAACTCCCGATATTAACGACGACGAAGCCACTGAGAAGGATTTAACCGTTACCGAGGGAGAGGTAGAGTTTAAAAACGTTTCCTTCAGATACTATAAAACCAGCGAGGAAAAGGTGCTTGACGACATTAACCTGAAGATAAAAGCGGGCAGCACCGTCGGTATTATAGGCTCAACGGGTAGCGGAAAAACCACGCTGGTTTCCATGATAGCAAGACTTTACGAGCCTGACGAGGGTGATATACTCGTTGACGGAGTAAGCGTTAAGGATTACAGCCTTAAAAATCTTCGCGACGGCGTCGGAATGGTTCTTCAGAAGAACGTTCTTTTCTCGGGAACGATAGAGGAAAATCTCCGCTGGGGAGACGAAAACGCTACCGCAGAGGAATACAGCCGTTTTGCCGAATATGCTCAGGCGGATAAGTTTGTACGTAACTTCCCGCTCGGATACCAGACCGAGATTGAGCAGGGCGGAGTTAACGTTTCGGGTGGACAGAAGCAACGTCTCTGCATCGCCCGTGCGCTTCTTAAAAAGCCGAAGATACTTATACTTGACGACTCCACGAGCGCGGTTGATACAGCTACCGAGGCGCAGATAAGACGTGCGTTCAAGGAGGAGCTTGACGGCTCCACCAAGATAATAATTGCGCAGAGAATAAGCTCTGTTAAGGATTCCGACGAGATAGTGGTGCTGAACGAGGGCAGAATTGTCGGTAGGGGTATACACGATACCCTTATCGAAAGTTGTGAGGAATATAAAGAGATTTACTATTCCCAGTCGGAAAAGAAGGAGGCGTGAGTTATGGCAAGAACATTAGAGCAGCTTCAAAAGCAGTATAACAGCTCCGCTTCAATGAATAAAAAGGGTGCAATGCCTCCTCCCGGCCCGAGAGGGAGACATAATCCGGGTATGGGCGGCAAGCCGAAAAACACAAAGAAAACGGTTAAAAGGCTTCTCGGCTATCTTTCAGCGTATAAGTTCAGACTTATAATAGTCGTGCTTACCATGATACTTGCCACCGTTACATCTCTTATAGGCTCGTTTGTGCTCGCTCCCATTCTTAACAAAATCGTTGATAAACCGAATACGGGTGCGCTCGCTACCAAGGCTGACGCTGTTATTTCAAGGTTTTACGACCTGTTTGAGCCGGCTCTTTACTCGGTGTTTGAAAACCACAGAGCGGCGGACATACTTATGTACGTTGTTTCAGCTCTTATCGTGCTCGGTTTCGTTTACGCTATCGGTATAATTTCAACCTATATCCAGCACAGAGTAATGATGGGGGTTTCTCAGGGAGTTCTTGAAAAAATCAGAACAGACCTGTTTGAAAAGCTCCAGAGGCTTCCCGTAAAGTACTTCGATACCCACCCCACGGGTGAGGTTATGAGCCGCTTTACCAACGACGTCGATATAATCGGAATGATGATTGACAGCTCGCTGCTGAACATCTTTTCGGGACTTATAACCCTTGTCGGAACCTTTATCTTTATGCTGACGACAAACTGGATTTTAACCTGCGTTACCGTAATATTTATTCCGATATTTATTATGGGCGGCGGTAAGATCGCAAAGCACAGCAGAAAGTACTATTCAGGTCAGCAGGCGGCGCTCGGAGCGGTTAACGGGTACATAGAGGAAACGGTAACCGGACAGAAGGTAGTTAAGGTATTTACCCGTGAAAACGAATGCATAAGTGAGTTTGAGACGCTTAACGACGACCTTCGCGACAAGCAGTTCAAGGCGCAGTTCTTCGGCGGAATTATGGGCCCGATAATGGGTAACACAGGACAGATAAGCTACGCGCTTACCGTCGGTATCGGCGGAGTACTTATGTGCACTACCGGATTTTCCGTCGGTGAGCTTACCGTCTTTGCGCAGTATTCAAGACAGTTCTCCTTCCCGATAAACAACATTTCGATGCAGATAACCTCTATCTTTTCCGCCCTCGCGGGTGCCGAGCGAGTATTTGCCGTGATGGACACCGACCCTGAGACGCTTGACCTCGAGGAAGCGGGAACGCCGGAGATAAAGGGAGACGTCGTGTTTAAGGACGTAAGCTTTGGATACGTCCCCGAAAAAACGGTTCTTAAGAATATTTCGCTTTATGCTCATCCGGGACAGAAGATAGCCTTTGTAGGCTCCACGGGTGCGGGAAAAACGACTATCACCAATCTTCTTAACCGCTTCTACGATATAGAGCAGGGTGAGATAACGATAGACGGTATTCCGCTTAAAAACTTCGAGCGCGAGCATCTGCGCAAAAATATCGCGATGGTTCTTCAGGATACCCACCTTTTCAGCGGTACGATTATGGAAAACATCCGTTACGGACGTCTTGACGCTACCGACGAGGAGGTTATAGCGGCGGCTAAGACCGCGTCGGCTCACAGCTTTATAATGAGGCTTTCCGACGGCTACCAGACGCGGCTTGAGGGCGACGGAACCAACCTTTCGCAGGGACAGAGACAGCTTCTGAACATCGCCCGAGCGGCGCTTTCCAAGGCACCCATACTCGTTCTTGACGAGGCAACGAGCTCGGTTGACACCAGAACGGAGCGCCACATTGAGCACGGTATGGATAGGCTTATGACTGACAGAACGACCTTCGTTATAGCGCACCGTCTTTCCACTGTAAGAAACTCAAACGCCATTATGGTTCTTGAAAAGGGTGAGATAATCGAAAGAGGAACTCACGAGCAGCTTCTTGAACTTAAAGGAAGATACTACGAGCTTTACACCGGAAAGAAAGAGCTTGACTGAAAACTAAAAACAGCTTTAGGATTTTTCTAAAGCTGTTTTTTGTGTAAACGAAAACCACGCGATAGTCGCGTGGTTCAAAAGAGGCTATAGCCGATGAGTAGAAAGCAGATAAAAACATAAGTGTAAATCTTTTTGTGTGAAAGGCTCCCTCTGGCAGGGAGCTGTCACCGAAGCTGACTGAGGGAGAGTGCGTATACATTATGTATTTAATTGGTTTGAAGTAACCAAAAATTTAATAAATCCGCGTTCTCCTTTCGACACGCATTCGCGTGCCACCTTCCTCCCGGAGGAAGGCTTATATAGTACACCTGCAAGTGCGCAATTACTCACCTCTGAAGGTGCTAATGCAACATAAAAGAGCCGATACGGAAACAAATCCATATCGGCTCTTTTACTGTCCTTCAGCACCCGAGGCAAAACTACTTGGTCTTTTTTCTGTGTAAAGGCTACGGAATTTACTATTAGGTTTCGAACTCAAACAGGTTTAATTCCTATAAATTTTCTAATTTGTCAATAAAATCGTGCTTAGTTGTGAATAATATTAGTCATTCCATTTGTGGTTATATAATTTTCAAGATATTTTTTGAGTGCCGAGGGATCTTTAATATTCTCGGTATTCACATCCCATTTGCCGGGACAATCCACTCTAACGCTTCCGTAATTGAAAATTCTGCCAAAAAAGCTCTGCGATATACTTACAGAATATACGCCCCCAAAAACGCTTTGATTTTCCTGTTTACTCAATACACCGGATCTTACAACAATTTTATTGTCGTAAAATTCAATAGAATAACATTTAGCAGACAGTATTCTTGCAATTTGAATAATTAACGGAATCACAAGCCAGAAAAACATTATCAACCAGAAAGAAAATACTGCAGTTACGCTTTTTTTGCTACATAATTAGGTTTCATTATAATCACTCCTTTAAGTTATACCAAATTGGGATATTAAGATTATACCAAAATGGTATAATAAAGTCAAGAGTTTTCTCGATAAAAGGAGAAAAAATGGAATTTCGACTTAAAACTTTGCGAAAAGAGCGCAAGATATCCCAATTAAAGCTTGCTCTTGATTTAAATAT
>JAZRDX010000174.1:0-6572 GCA_045660565.1 Eubacteriales bacterium | reverse complement strand
TAAAAAACGGTGAAAAAATTCAAGTGGAAATTTAAATTTTGTAACAAACAGATACTAAACACAATAACATAATGAGATAGCCCTTTTGCGCCAGATTGGAGAAAATATGCATACTATTCTTAAACTTTTGGAAAGCAACGCGCAGCTTACTCCCGCGCAGCTTGCGGTAATGTGCGATAAAACCGAGCATGAGGTAAAAAAAGCAATTGCAAAATACGAGGAGGACGGAACTATCGTAGGTTATAAAACTCTTGTAGACTGGGATAAGACCGACAGAGCATACGTTAACGCTATGATAGAGCTTAAGGTTTCCCCTCAAAAAGACCTTGGATTTGACAGAATAGCGGAAACAATCTGCCTGCACCCCGAGGTTCAGAGCGTCCACCTTATGAGCGGCGGATATGACCTTCTCGTTGTTATCGAGGGAAAAACGTTAAAAGAGGTTTCCGATTTCGTGTTTAACAGACTTGCGACGATGGACGGCATTGTTTCAACCGCCACGCACTTCATTCTTAAAAAATATAAGGATAAAGGTGTTATATATAATTCCTCGGAAGAAGACAAGAGAGGTAATATACTGTGATAGAATACAATAAAATTCTGTCCGAAAAGGCTATTGGGCTAAAGCCCTCCGGTATACGTAAGTTTTTTGATATGCTCGACGAAATAAAGGGCGTTATTGCACTTACCGTCGGTCAACCGGACTTTGTTACACCGTGGCATATAAGAGATAAAGCCATAAAGAGCCTTGAGGACGGCGAAACATACTATACCTCAAACAGCGGACTTATGTCGCTTCGCGAGGAGATTTCAAACTATCTTTCGAGACGCTTTGAGCTTACGTACAATCCTAAAAACGAGATTATAGTTACCATCGGCGGAAGCGAGGGCATCGACATAGCCATCAGAGCTATTGTAAATAACGGAGACGAGGTAATAATTCCCACTCCGTCATTCGTTTGCTACGGTCCTATGACTGAAATGGCGGGAGGAAAGCCTGTTTTTCTTCCCACCTACGAAAAGGATAAGTTCAAGCTTACGCCCGAGGCTTTAAAGGCAGCTATAACCCCTAAAACAAAGCTTCTCGTTCTCCCTTTCCCGAACAACCCGACGGGCGCTATAATGACAAAAGAAGAGCTTGAAGCTATTGCGGACATTATCAGAGACACGAATATAATGGTTCTTTCCGATGAAATATATGCAGAAATGACGTATAATGGAAAAAAACACGTTTCATTTGCGTCAATAGACGGCATGAGAGAGAGAACAGTTGTTGTAAACGGTTTTTCAAAGGCATACGCAATGACCGGGTGGAGAATGGGTTACGTTGCCGCTCCGCACGAAATCACCGAGCAGATGTATAAAATTCATCAGTACGCGATTATGTGCGCGCCGACGACGAGCCAGTTTGCCGCTATTGAGGCTCTTAAAAACGGTGATGCGGATATAAAGGCTATGACAGAGGAGTACGACCGCAGAAGACGTCTTATCGTTGACGGACTGCGAAACATAGGGATACCGTGTTTCGAGCCTGAAGGAGCATTTTACGTATATCCTAACGTTAGCGGATTCGGAATGAGCAGCGAGGAATTTTGTGAAAGACTGCTTTTCGAGGAAAAGGTTGCAATAGTTCCCGGAACAGCGTTCGGAGAATGTGGAGAAGGCTTTGCAAGAATTTCTTACGCATATTCGGTAAAGCATATCACTGCGGCTCTTAAAAAGATGGAAAGCTTTGTTAAAAAGCTTAAGGAAGAGCAGAAATTGAAATAAATACAGAAAACGCCTTGACATAATCAAGGCGTTTGAATTTTAAGGCAAGGTAAAGATATGGAAGAAATAAAACTCGGAAAATACCGTCATTTTAAAGGAAATGAGTATGAGGTTATAGCGATAGGGAAGCACTCGGAAACAGGAGAGGATATGGTTATATACCGCGCGCTTTACGGGAACGGCGAAATCTGGGTTCGTCCTGCGTCGATGTGGAACGAAACGGTGGAAAGAGACGGGAAAGTATTTAAAAGGTTTATATTTTTAGGATAATAAAGCTATTATGACTCAATAGAATAATAAGAAATGAAAAAATATTTTTATTTATAAAATCTCAAAAAACTACTTGATTTTTTAGAAATAATGTGTTATAATATAAAAGTATGAATTTGGAAGCGTATCGAAGTGGTCATAACGGGACTGACTCGAAATCAGTTGTACCTCACGGTACCGTGGGTTCGAATCCCACCGCTTCCGCCAGAAAAAGCCGAAAATCTTTGATTTTTGGCTTTTTTATTTCCCAAAAACCCCAAAAACAAAGCCTATTTCCGTTTCAAGCTCACTTACCGTCTTAAGCTTTTCTTTATCACTGTCGCTTGTGTTATAGTAATACGGAGTCATTGAAAACAGATCCATGACGCTTTCGTTTGTTTTCAGCGTCATTTCGCCGGTTATGATTTCCTCATTTACTTTTCTCAGCATTGTCGGTACAAAGGTTGACGGGGGATTTTTATAAGGGGTATCGTAAATAACACTTTTAAGTCCCATAAGATGGTTTTCCGAGGGACTAACCGTTATAAGAAGCCCGCCACGTTTTAATACGCGCTCAAATTCTGCCTCTGAAAGAGGAGCGAATAGCGAAAGCACTACATCAAACGTTTCTGTGTCAAATGGGAGCTTATTTACACTCGCAACCGAAAAATTAACAGCTTTATAGCTCTTTGCCGCTTTCGCTACGGCGTCCTTTGAAACGTCGGCGGCAAAAATAATAGGGGAGTCCGTCAAACGAACGCTCAGATTTTCATAAATTCTGCCCGAATAGTATCCTTCGCCGCAGCCGGCATCGAGAATGGTAGGTGTATTTATACCGTTTTCCTTGCAAAAATCTGAAATTATCTCACAAAGCTTATCTACGATCAGTGAATAGTGTCCGAGCGAAAGAAAACGTCTGCGCGCAGAAATCATTTCCTTATTATCACCGTGCGCACCGCTTTTTTTATTACTGATAAGTAAATTTACGTAACCGTCTTTTGATACGTCGTAGGAATGACCTTCACCGCATTTTAAAGAATTTTCGCTCTTTATAAGCTTTTCCGAGCATTTCGGGCAAATATACATGTTATTGCGTTCCTTTACGTTTTGATACTAAAATTATACACCTTATAAATATATTTGTCAATAGAAAAGGGAATTTACAAAATTTTATTGAAATAACTGATATAAATGTAGTATAATTAAAGAAAATATAATGCAGGATACGGATAAAAATATGCTTGAAAAACTTATAAAAATTATTGCCGAAAGACTTTCTCTCGACGTAGACGACGTTACTCTTGATTCAACTATAACCGATGACCTCGGAGCTGATTCTCTTAACATAGTTGAGCTTGCCTTTGATATTGAAAACGCTTTTTCGGTTAAGGCAACCGACGAGGAAATAATGGGTATAAAGACTGTTGAAGATATTCTCATTTTCCTTGAGGGATACGCTGAAAGAGAACGCAAATCTGACATTACAGAGGGAAGCCAGATTTCCTGGTAAAAACACCTAAGATAAGGACAAAAGATAATGAAAAAGAACTTATTTTCTCCCGCGGTAGCGTTTATACTCGGTTTTTTAACGCTCGGTCTTGGGAATAACGTAAATATATATATAATTTCAGACAGAATAACCTACGATAAGGACGGAAGCGTATTTTTTCCCATGCGCGAGACTATGCTGAATTTTATTACCTTTGGAATATACGGTATTTTCTGGACATATAAGGTCTCTAAAGCGATAAATGTCGCGCTTTCGGATAGCAGCAAGAGCTTTACCGTCTTAACAACCGTTATGTCGGCGCTTCCGCTTAGATGCGTAAGCATGGCACTTATTACAAACAAAATATTACTTTCGGAGAGACGCTGACAATGATTGCTATCGGATGTGAAAATATATCGATCGCTTACGGAACAGACGTAGTTCTTGATAAAATCACCTTCAGCCTCAACGAAGGTGAGCGTCTCGGTATCGTCGGTGTAAACGGTGCGGGAAAAACAACACTTTTACGTTTTTTAACCGGCGAAAGAGAGCCTGACGAGGGTAAGGTTTTTATCTCCAAAAGTCTTAGTGTCGGTGTACTTAAGCAGCACGTCGGGTACGAAAGCGACAAATGCGTTTACGACGAGCTTATTTCCGGCTTTTCTGCGCCGCACACCTCTGATATTAACGTCATTGAGGCTGCAAAAGGGGAGTATATAAGTCGCGTTAAGGGTTTTTTAAAGAACCTCGGCTTTAACGACGAGCAAACGTATAAAATTCCCGTTTCATCTCTTAGCGGTGGACAGAAAACCCGTATCGCTCTTGCCGCTCTGCTTCTTAAAAACCACGATATTTTAATGCTTGACGAACCTACTAACCATCTCGACATTCCGTCCCTATTCTGGCTCGAGGATTATCTTAAAGCAAGCGGGAAAACGATAATAATTATATCCCACGATAGATTCTTTCTTGATAAGGTTACAACAAAAACGCTTGAAATAGAGAACTGCAAGGGTAAAATGTACAACGGAAATTACTCGTTTTACGCCGAGCATAAGAAAATTGACCGCGAAATTCAGGAAAAACACTATAAAAACCAGCAAAAAGAGATTGCAAGAATCGAGGCTTACATCGCGCAGCAGAGACAGTGGAACAGAGAACGTAACATTATTGCCGCAGAGAGCCGCGAAAAGCAGCTTGCGAAAATGGTTAGGGAAGAGCGTCCATCGGCACTTCCGGATAAGATAAAACTAAAATTTAACTCTGCCGGGCGTTCGGGAGACGACGTTTTATCGGTAAGACACGTAAGCAAATCCTACGGTGAAAAGACGCTTTTTTCGGATATTTCGTTCGAAATCAAGTATCAGGACCGCGCGTTTTTATTCGGTGAAAACGGCTGCGGAAAATCAACGCTTATTAAGATAATTGCAGGCAGACTTCCTGCCGATAAAGGCGTTATTGACTGCGGATATAACGTTGTCGTCGGGTACTACGACCAGGAAAACCAAGACCTTAACTCCGAAAACACAGTTATGGATGAGCTTTGGGAGGTAAACGAGAGTAAAGCCCCCGGCGAAATCCGCGCGTTGCTTGCTAAGTTTTTATTTGTCGGAGACGACTGCTTTAAATCAGTTTCCAGCCTTTCGGGAGGCGAATGCGCCCGTCTGACACTTGCAAAGCTTATAATGTCAAAAAATAACTTTCTTATACTTGACGAGCCTACAAATCACCTTGATATTAACAGCCGTGAAGCACTTGAAAACGCACTGCTTGAGTATGACGGAACCATTTTGGCTGTAAGCCACGACAGATATTTCATTGATAAGCTATCAAAGAGAATGCTTGTTTTCGGCGCTGTAGAACCCGGTAAGATATTTGACTACAAGGGCACGTATTCGGAATTTAACGCTTACAAATCAACGTATTTAACGTTAAACAACGGTAAAACCGAAGAAAAAACAGAGTCTGCCTCTAAAAACGAGTATTTAAAAAAGAAGGAAGAGGCTTCGGCAAAGCGCCGTTACGCGCATAAAATCGAGGTTTCAAAAAGGGAAGTCGAAAATATAGAAAAGCGACTTAAAGAAATTGAAGCGGAAAGCAGCGGCGAGGCGGCATTTGACCATAAAAAGGCTCTCGCACTTTACGAAGAAAAAGAAACCCTTGAAGCAAAGCTTTTAGAGCTTTATGAATTTCTTGAAGAATGTTCAGCACTTTAATTAAATACCTACCAAACCTTATAAGCAGTAAATTATGTACGTTTTGTGAACTCGAATAATTTGCAATAAATACGGAAACAAGACTTTTGATGAAAGAAAAAAAGCAAAGCGGAAAATTTGCTAAATAATATTGATTTTTTTAATTTATGATATTCTTTTGTTAATGAGGTGATTTTTATGGATTGTTATGCTGATATCGAGGTGCAAAAATTACGTAATGAGCTTGAGGAAAGGTTAAAATTTATTTCAGCAGATGTTTCTGATATAAAAAAGTTCTTATTTGAAATCCTTGTAGAGCTTCGTAAACTCAACGAGAAATAATTATATACAAATGATTAGTAACGGTTTAATTGATTTAAAATTTTAATAAATACCGTATTTGATAAGGAGTTATAAGCCCACATAAAATTTTTAATTATAAAATGATAGTTTTTCCAATAAAAATTAATTTACTTAGTTTTATAAAATCGATTTATAATATATGTAAAAAAATAATACGTGATTTCACCAATATCAACGATGTTTACAATAATTAAAAAAATCTCACAGTACCTTAATCGGGCTGTGGGATTTCTTTTTATCGGCTTTTTTCTTCCCTCTATTATACTAAACTTTAATTTGGTATAATAAGATGCATATAATTTTCCAAAAGACTAATTAATGGGGTTTCGACTTTTTTACTTTAATTACAGTAATTTCGGTACTACTTAATTTCTAAAATCTATTCAGTCTATAAAATCTGAAGGAAATTTTCTATAATAAATACTTCGTGCAGTTTTAATGCTGTTTACGTTAACCCTTATTTTAAATTCTGTATAGTCTCCCCTGCTCTTTTAAAATCAAAATTT
>JAZRDX010000173.1:0-16459 GCA_045660565.1 Eubacteriales bacterium | reverse complement strand
ATCCTCTCGAGAATAAGCGCGGCAAAGCCCAAGGTGGCGAATTATCACTTCACCACACTCTCGCCTATGCTCGGTGTCGTAAGCACCGGCTATGAGGGTGGCGGATTTGTTGCGGCTGATATTCCCGGACTTATCGAGGGTGCATCCGACGGACTCGGTCTCGGACACGAGTTCCTCCGTCACGTTGACCGATGCAGACTTCTCATCCACGTGGTGGATATTTCGGGAAGCGAGGGACGTGACCCCATTGAGGATATTGAAAAGATAAACACAGAGCTTGAGAGATACAGCCCCGAGCTCGCATCGAGACCCCAAATAATCGCGGCTAACAAGAGCGATATGCTCGAGTCGAGCGATACCGATATAAACGCATTTGAGGACTACATTGACGAGAAAGGCTGGGAGCTTCTCTACGTTTCTGCGGCTACGGGCGAGAATCTTGACGAGCTTATCCACGCGGTCAGTGAGAGACTGAAGCTTCTTCCCCCCATCACAGTCTACGAGAGCGAGATCGTGGAGGAGGATACCACAACCGCCGGAAGCCGTGTGCGCGAGACCATTATCCGCCGAGAAAACGACACATTCTACGTGGAGGGCGAGTGGCTTCTCAACCTTATGGGTCAGGTCAACTTCGACGATTACGAGTCGCTTAACTTCTTCCAGAAGGCGCTCATCAACGGTGGAGTTATCAAGGCTCTTGAGGAAAAGGGCTGTGAGGACGGTCACACCGTAAGCATTTACGATTTCGAATTTGATTTTATTGAGTAAAAAACAGGTATGTTAAAAAAATTATACCTTTGATTTCAGAAGGGAAAAATAATGATTATACAGTCAGATTTTATAAAAACCAAGCCGTTTTATTACAGAGATTTAAAGCTTGACGAAATAACCTCGGAAAAATCGGGAAACACGTACCATCATTTTTTCTGTTTTAACAGCGATAACTGTATTATTAAATTTGAAAACGGCGAGCAGCGTTCTCCGTCCGTGGGAACGGTTTGTTACATATCACCTAATATCGCGTTTAAGATAATCGGCGCGGAGCAGCCGGATGATATTATAGGTATTGCAGCATACGGTGCTCTTGCGGACGCTTTCGCGTATTCTTGCAGTGCTCTTACCATGCATCTTTCAATGCGTCCTACCGTTATAGATGCTTTTGAACATACCGCCGCCCTTATGAAAAATCCCGATTTAAATTCCGAATCGGTTAACAGAATTGCTCTTTCCTTTTATTCTCTTTTAATCGAGCTTGTTTTTTCGGCGTCTCATACGATTGAAAGCAAGCCGGAAATAACGGCGTACAAAATAAAGAGCTATATTGAGTCAAATATCGATTCGGATATTTCGGTAACAACGATAGCAAAGCAGTTTTATCTCAGCGAAACGCACGTTATAAGGATTTTTAAGGAAAAATACGGTATAACCCCAAAGCAGTATATACTGAAATGCAAAATTGACGCGTCAAAGCTACTGCTTCTCGACACCTCTCTTCAGATAAAAGAGATAGCAATGACCTATCATTTTTCCGACAGCTATCACTTTTCGCATACCTTTAAGCGTTTTATGGGCGTTTCTCCCGAAAAATACAGACTTCGCGAGGACGAAAGAAAGAAATAGACATTGCTATAAAGACTTAATGAGGAGAAAAGAAACCTCTGAAGACAAAAATCGGACTGTCAGCTTAGACAGTCCGATTTTTATTTATGCTTAAAGCTTAAATATCTTTAGCGTTACTTCATTTGAAACAGGTTTTGCTGTTATCTTTACAAGCTCCGATTTTCCCCACTGCTTTTCCATAAGTCTCGGAATAAGATAGCTTCTTCCGTCCGTTTTTCTGTTTTCAGCATCTGCAATAATACCGTCCGGCGGATTTTTTCCCGTTATATCAATTTTCTCGGCTTTAATATCAGATAAACCCGAAAATTCAGCAATAACTCCCGACGAAAAATACAGTCTGTTTCCTTCTATACGCGGCATTTCGTATAAAATATAATTCAAAACGCTGTTTTCGGTTTCCTTAAAGCTGTCGCATATAACAATAAAGCTTTGTGAAAAATCAACGCTGCGCTTGTACGTCCCCTTTTCAAGCCCGTAAGCACCTGAAATATCTGCCTCAGCGCGCATATCCGAAATAACAAGCGGCGTAGCGGAAAACTTTATTCCCGCCTTTTGAATTTCACCGCCTACGGTAGGGAGATTATGAAAATCTGAGCGCATATACCAAAGGCTGTTTCTGTCTGGAGAAAAGGTATATCCCGAATAAAGGTCAACACCCGGATCAACAAACAGCTTTATGCCTTTGTAATAGACAACAAAGCTGCCAACGTCGTTATGATTATGGCTTTCCCCGTTATGATTTGCTTTAAAGGAAAGGAAAAATCCGTTTTTCCGCATTGTAAAGATATTAATACCCTTTAAAAGCTTACACGGCGGATAGCTTACGTTACTTTCAAGCGGAACAATATTTGATGCCGTATAGACATCTTTAAGCTGACGGTAAAAGTTATCGTGGTAGGCTCTTAAATTGTCCTTACGGTAAAGAGCTCGTCCCATATCACGCAGCAACCCGTTTTCGGTTCTTTCTCCCGCGCGTATTAACAGCGCACATTCGGGATAAAAATCAACGGTTGCGTCAGCATAGTTTGCAGGATTTCCGTACTCGTCGTACATTCCGGTTAAATAGTCGCAAGCGCTTTTAACCTGATAAGATTTGGTAAGGTCAACCTCACCGCCGGTCAAATCGTATAAAATCTCACTTAAATCGAAAAGGCACGCGCCAGAAAGGTTCCAATAACGTACACCCTCGTCGCAAAGACAGTCCTCGGGAATGGATTTTACGTAATTTTCGGCAAGAGAAACGGCTCTAAGCACCAAAGAGCGGTATTTATTCTCATCGGTACATATAAGCGCGGCGCAAAGCATTATATTAGAGTTTATCCACGGATTCCAGTTGTTTACCTTATGTCCGTTTATTCCCATCCAACGGTATCCGTCCGTTTCGGTATATGGGATAAAAATTCTCTCGTCAATCTTTTCGGCAATTAATCCGTTAATCTCTTTTGAAAGCTTTTCACCTAAAAAACCGCTGACAATAGCGAGAACCGATGCCGTTTCCGATGCGTAAAGCTCCAGCACGTGCTTGGTGGTTCCGGGGCTTTTAATACCCGCGTGCGCGGGAACGCACCACGTTTTTTCCAAACAGATAAGCTGTACAAGCTCCTCTATTTTTGAAAGATATTTACCGGTTCCGACAAATATTTCATAAAAAGCAAGGTCAATAAGGTGCGCTCGTCTATTAATATATAAATCTTCAAAGTTACATCTGTTTCTGTTTTTTTCAAATTCGCAGTAGCTGTCTCCGTAATCGGCATGAACATATCCATCCCAGCTTTCGGCACAGTGTTTAATCCTGTCCTTTACCTCGTCGGAAACAATAAGCTTTTCCACCAAAATATCGGAAAACAAACGCACTTTTTTACGAGGTAAAAGACTTTTTTCGATTTTTTCAAGATTAAAAAGGCTCATTTTTTCCCCTTTAGCTAATAAACAGTTACTTCCCTACGTTCTCCGCGCTTTCGATATAACGCCTTGCCTGCGTTGAAAACAGCTCGTGGTATCTTCCCTTCTTCGCCATCAGCTCGGAGTGGCTTCCCATCTCAATAAGCTCACCGTATTCAAGAACGAGGATTTTGTTGGCTGTCGTCGCGCTTGAAAGTCTGTGTGAGACGAAAATGGTCGTTTTGTCCTTACGAAGCTCGTCAAAGCGGTTAAATATCTCCTGCTCCGCCATAGGATCAAGAGACGCCGTAGGCTCGTCAAGGATAATTATATCCGATTCCGAATAGAACGCTCTCGCTATGGCGAGCTTCTGCCACTGTCCTATCGAAAGCTCTATGCCGTTTTCCTCAAAAATACGCATAAGAGGCGTGTCGTATCCGTCGGGAAGCTTTTCAATAAAGTCCTTTGCGTTACTCTGAACCGACGCTTCCATGACCTTTTCCATATCAATGTCCTTATCGAACTCCCCGAAAGCTATGTTTTCGGTTATGGAGACAGCGTATTTTCCGAAATCCTGGAATATAATTCCAAACATACTGTAAAGGTCTTTTACGTCGTATTCTTTAATGTCTCTGCCGTCAAGAAGTATTCTTCCCTCGGTTGGATCGTAAAGTCTCGTCAAAAGCTTGATAAGCGTTGTTTTTCCCGCGCCGTTAAGACCGACGAGAACAACCGTATCTCCGTGATTAATGGTAAATGAGACATTTTTAATAACGTCAAACGACGCACCCGGGTATCTGAAGGTTACGTTTTCAAAAACTATGGTATGCTCCGATTTTCTCTCTATTTTCGTAGGTTCGGAAATACACGGCACAACCGTGCTTTCGGTTTTCATAAAGTCCATTACGTTTTCGATAAAGAGCGTTCCCTCGTATATCGTCGCGGTAGTGGCTATAAGCGTACCGACACCGCCGGAAATACTCGTAAGAGCGCTGACGTAAAGCGAATAGTTACCTATCTCCTGAGTTCCGTTACAAACCTGTATTGCTATGTAGACAAAGAGCGCGCAGTTAACTGCGGTATTAAGAATTGTAAGACCGATATGCCAAAGTCCTTCGGAGATAAACAGCTTTTTAAGCCCGGCAAAGTACTTTTTAAAGGTTTCCTTGTATCTACCTATAAACACGTCGGAAAGCGAAAAAAGCTTTACCTCTTTTACAATGTCCTTGTTGGTGATAATTCCGGAGTAATAGTTCATCATTCGGCGCTCTTTTGAACGGTGTCTTATGTACATTACGTTCTTTCGGCGGTAAATAAAGTTAATTATAGCCGAGGGAATTGCAAGAATAACGATAAATACGGGCGCTAAAGGGCTTACGACGCAAAGAACGGCAACAAAGGAAACCATACTTATAAGCGTACTGAATATTTTAAACGTTGAATTAAGTATCTGTATAGGTCTGTGTCCCGCTTCTCTGTTAGCGTTTTCCAGCTTTTCGTAAAACTCGGTAGTATCAAAGCTTGCAAGGTCAACTGTCTTTGATTTATTCATTATCTTAAGCTTAATACGGTTAACGACAAGCTCGCCCGATATACGTGTAACAATGGTTTCAATATTTGTAAAAATGCTTTTTACAACGGTATAAATTAGCTGAATGATAAGCCAGAAAACAACAGCGCGGCAGGCGGCGTTTTCCATCATGGCATCCACCTGCTGCGCAAGCGGAAGCCCGACTGCAAGAGTACCAAACGCCCCGGCAAGCGAGTTAATGATATTAGCGGTAATATAGGCGCCGAGAACCGGCATTACTCCGTTAAAAACGGAAATAAAAATCATGGAAAACAGTATCCAAGGTCCTGTCTCCCATACAATGGAGAAAATATAGAAAAGTCGTGAAAAAAACGTACTCAGCAGCGTCTTAAGGTACGCAGGTACCTCTTTTATATTCTTTGGCTTTGGTATCTGATTTTTCTGCTCCTTCCGCATAGGCGGCATCGGAAATCCCGGTCCCATATTTTAAGTTCCTTTCTGAAAATAGTTTTGCGTGTACAACTCTACCGTTTACAGTTAATACCCAAGCTCTTTAAGCACCTTTACGGCATATTCCTCAAGCTCACTCGGAAGCATCGCGGTCATTCCTCTTTCTTTAGCACACGCTTCAGCGGAAAGACCGTGGAGCACGATTCCGATAACAGCCGCATCCTCCGCGCTGTACCCACGGGCAAGAAATCCCGCGATAAAACCGGAAAGCACGTCTCCGCTTCCGCCCTTTGCAAGTCCCGCGTTTCCGAGGTGGCTCTCGTATACCTCTCCGTTTTCATTTGAAAGATAAATAACGAAGTCCTTTAAAACGGTAACGCAGTTATACTTTTTCGAAAACTCCGATGCGACCTTGCTCGGATTTTTCTTGATCTCCTCTATTGTAAGCCCCGTAAGCCTTGACATTTCGCCAACGTGAGGTGTAATAACAAACGGTTTTTTAAAAGAATCTAACAGCTCTTTGTTTTGACTGATAATATTTATGGCATCTGCATCTATAACTGTCTTATTTGAAAAAGACGCAACAGCCGATACAACACCTGCGGTATCCGTGCTTTGTCCAAGCCCCGGTCCAACCAGAACGGCAGAGCTTTTTGCGACCACTCTTGAAGTCTCTGATATGGCAGATGCCGAAATCATACCGCCACTCCTTTCCGGTACAGGTAAAAACACCGCGCTCGGATGACGGACAGAAACAAGGGAAACCACCTTTTCGACCGAAACCAGCCGAACAATACCGCATCCCGTACGCAGCGCGGCTCCGACCGCAAGGTCGGCGGCTCCGCGAAAGCTACTCGAGCCTGCAACGGCGGTAAGCGTTCCCATACTTCCTTTGTTTGCTTCCTTATTAACTTCGTTCAGCCTCTCGGTCAGTGCTTCCGAGGTTAAAATCTTATTCAAGACATAATCCTCCAAACTTATGGATATAGCTTAATTTAAAACTCGCTTTTCTGCGATCTTAAGAATAGAGACGAAAGAACCTCCTGCGGCACCTTTCCTTCGTGCACGATAGCATTAACAGCAGAGCAAATAGGCATTTCAACACCGTATTTATCTTTTAAATACATAAGAGAACGTACGGTATAAACACCCTCGGCAAGCTTATCGTAGCTTTCTCCTTTAACAAACATTTCACCAAACCTTCTGTTATGAGAGTGTGGTGAAAACAGCGTCGCTTCGTAGTCTCCGAGGTGGCAAAGACCGAAAATGCTTCTTTCGTCTCCGCCCATAGCGGTTACAAGTCTTGCGATCTCCCTCGGACCTCGAGCCATAAGCGCGCCCTTGAGCGAAGAATAATTAAATCCGTCCAGCATTCCCGCGGCAATACCTATAACGTTTTTCGCCGCCGCACCGACCTCGCAGCCAATTACGTCTGTACTGTAATAAAAACGTATAAGCGGTGAGCCGAATCTCTCGCAAAGCTCCCTCGTATACTCTTCGTCCTTTGAAACGAAAAGCATACAGTTCGGTATCCCTTTGGTAAAATCCTCCGCGTGTCCCGGTCCTATCCAGAGAGCGCATTTGGTATCCTTGCCGAGAATATCGTATACGACCTCGGAAAGTCTTCTTCCTCCGTCCTCTACGATACCTTTCATACAGAGTATAAATTCCTTCCCACCGTTTCCGCAAAGCGTATCCTTAATTTCGCTTACAAGTGCGGGAAAGCCCTGCGCGCCTACCGAAATAATTACCGTGTTACAGGCATTTAACGCTTCGCTTAATGAATCTGTGAAGCTTACGTTATCCGAAAGCGTAAGATACTCGTTTTTACGGTTATTTTTAAGCTCCTCGTAAGAGCGGCTTCCCTTTCTTCCGTACATAAGCACGTTATGTCCCTGCTCCGATAAATACCAAGCAAGAAAAGAGCCCCATCTTCCGCAGCCGATTACAGTTACGTTCATAAATCTTCTCCAAATAACAAAATTAATAATATTATTTTATTTAATTATATCAAGCGTAATATTGTGTGTCAACAAGATTTATGTTAATTTTTAACTTTAAAATTCGTTTAATCAATTTTTATTAATATTTTTTGGTCATTTTAACCAAAATATGGAGATTATTCTTTCACCAAATGGCGAATTTTTCAAAAAGCATTGATTTTTTCCATATTTAGTGTTATAATATAGAAAAAAGGTGAACAATTGTTTATCTTAAAATGAAAGGAAGCAAAAACTATGACAAAAACTAATTTAATCGAAATCGTTGCAGAGAAAGCTGAGATCAAAAAATGCGATGCGGAAAAGGCGGTAAACGCAGTTCTCGCTGCTATTGAAGAGTCTCTTGTTGCGGGAGAAAAAATCCAGCTTACCGGTTTCGGTACTTTTGAGATAAGAGAAAATAAAGAACGTGAAGGAAGAAATCCGCAGACCGGTGAAAAGATCACCATTGCGGCTTCTAAAACTCCTACGTTCTCCGCAGGAAAGTCTCTTAAGGACGCTGTTAACGCTTAATTAAAGTACTGCATATAAGACCGATTTTCAAACGTAACCGTTTAACGGATTACCGCTTTGAAAATCGGTTTTTTTATGAAAAAATCTGTAAAAAGCCTTGAAAATCACATAAAAATATGATAGAATAATACAGTAAAACGATTTTTCACGGTTGCCTTACAGCAACGGAATGGAGATAAAAAATGAGACTTGACAAATTTTTAAAGGTTTCAAGAATTATAAAACGTCGCACCGTTGCCAACGGAGCGTGCGACGCGGAGCACGTTACCGTTAACGGAAAGCGCGCAAAGGCGTCCTACGACGTAAAGGAAAACGATGTTATTGAAATAACCTTCGGTCAAAGAGTGCTTAAGGTAAAGGTTCTTGACGTAAAGGAGCACACCTTAAAGGCTGACGCCGCATCTCTTTACGAGGTACTTGAGCAGCGTCAGATTACTGTAAATCAAGCTGAGGAATAATTTTCTTTCCCGAACACGCTTTCCAGTTTAGAATTTAAACATAATTTCTCTCTTTTTTTCATATGTTTAAAAAAATGTTTGAAAGGAAGAGGTATAATGGCTTTAAATAACCAAGAAGCACTAAAAAAACACCGCGTTGAAATGGTAGACCGAGCAAGCGTAAGCATAACCGGGGTAAGCGACGTAATTAACTTTGACGAAAGCTCCGTTGTTTTGGAGACGAGCGGTGGAGTTTTATCCATTGACGGGCAGGAGCTTCATATAGTTAATCTTAACGTTGACAGCGGTGAAATATCAATTTCGGGAAGCGTAAACGGTATCATTTATCCCGGAAGTATAGGCAAAAGCGGAGGCGGATTTTTCCGTAAAAAAGCAAAATAATGGGACTGCCCGAAGAAAATCTCGTCATTCTGCTTCTCTACTCTCTTACCGTCGGGGCATTTCTCGGTGTTTTATGGGACGTATTTCGGATAATAAGAATTGCGTGCTACGGAAAAAGAAAAGGCGGGAGCTTTGCACCTATCAGGCTTCCGTCAAGCGAAAAGGACGTCGGCTGCGCGCTTAAGCTTTGTCATACGCAAAAATTCCTTTCATTTTCGGGAATTGCGGTATTCTTTTCCGATCTTTTATTCTGCCTTACCGCCGCTGTGTCCGTAATTATTCTTCTTTTTCACCTTAACGGCGGAGAAATACGCGGCTTTGCGCTTTTCGGTGCGGCGGCAGGCTTTACCGCTTATTATTTCACTATTGGTAGGCTTACCGTTTTATTTTCGGATTTGATAATCAAAGGCATTAAAAAGCTTATCTTACTAATACTTTCGGTAACCGTAATACCGCTCTTCAGGCTTTTGCGTAAGCCGTTTGTGCTTTTGGTAAGAAAAGCAGATATAAGGTTAAGAAAAATTAAAACTGACGCATTTATAAAAAAACGCACCGCCGAGGCAGCTAAAGGCTTCGAGATATTTAACGTAATTTAACTAAAGTATAAAGGACTGTAAAAATGAGAGAGATAGATTCCGCATTAATAACAAAAACGGTAAAAGACCTGTTTTTAAAGGCTAATGTTATTCTCCCTGCGGATACGGAAGAAAAAATCTGTACCGCTTGCGAGAATGAAACCTCCGCCGTTTCCGCCGCCGCTCTGCGCACCGCAAGGGAAAATCTTATCGCCGCTAAAACCGAGAAAATGCCTATCTGTCAGGATACCGGCATGGCTGTCGTTTTCTGCGAGATAGGAAACGAGGTACACATTGTTGGCGGCAGTCTTACGGACGCGATAAACGAGGGAGTAAGACAGGCTTATACCGAAGGGTATTTCCGCTGCTCCGTCGTAAATGATCCGCTTTTTAACAGAAAAAACACCACCGACAACACTCCTGCGGTCATTCACACCGACTTTGTTTGCGGAAATACTCTTAAAATAACCGTTGAGCCTAAGGGCTTCGGCTCAGAAAACATGAGCAGAATCAAGATGTTCAATCCTTCTATAACAAAGGACGATATTGTTAAATTCGCTGTACAGACGGTTAAGGAAGCGGGCGGAAATCCGTGTCCTCCCGTCGTTCTCGGAATTGGAATTGGCGGAACCTTCGACTACTCTGCCGTGCTTGCAAAAAAGGCACTTGCAAGAAGTATTTCCGTAAGAAACGAAAACCCGCTGTACGCTGCCTTGGAAGAGGAAATTCTCGACGCACTTAACAAAACAGGTGTCGGAGCGCAGGGCTTTGGCGGTGATACGACCGCTCTCGCTGTTAATATTGAGTACTTCCCTACCCATATCGCGGGGCTTCCGGTAGCTATAAACGTAAACTGTCATATCGCACGTCATGCGGAAGCGGTTATATAATACATTTAATAACAAAATGTTTAAAAAAACTTAATAACTTTTTCTGCCAAACCTATTGCATTTTGTCAAAAAATATGTTATGATAGTAAGGCAGTTAAAAAGGCCTGTTAGTCAAGCGGCTAAGACGTCGCCCTCTCACGGCGAAGGCAGGGGTTCGATTCCCCTACGGGTCACCAAGAAAAACCTCATCCTTTTCGGATGGGGTTTTTCAATTAAATACGATGTAATATGGATAATTTCGTTTTAAACGAGGTAATTTATGAAGAAAAACGGTTTTCTTTCCCGATACGTAGGAGACAAAAGCTTTTACCGCACTGTTCTTGCGGTTTCCGTTCCTATGATTATACAAAACGGTATAACAAACCTTGTAAATCTGCTCGACAACGTAATGGTCGGGCAGGTCTCGACTACAGCGATGTCGGGTGTTTCTATCGTCAATCAGTTTGTTTTTGTATTTAACCTGCTTGTATTCGGCGCAGTCAGTGCCGCAGGCATATTCACAGCTCAGTTTCACGGCTTTGGCGACGTAGACGGAGAAAGGCATACCTTCCGCTTTAAAATGCTTATAAATCTACTTGCCGGAATATTTGGTGTTATTGTATTTGCCGTTTTTGACGACCAACTCATAAAGCTCTTTTTACAGATGGAAGCCGACACCACGGGTCTTTCGCCGGAAGAAGCTCTTATTTGCGGTAAACAGTACCTATGGCCAATGCTTATCGGTCTTATTCCCTACGCGCTTTCGCAGGCATACGCTTCGACTATGCGAGAGACAGGTCAGACCTTCGTTCCGATGGTAGCAAGCTCGACTGCCGTTGCAACGAATTTTATCCTTAACGGCATTTTAATCTTCGGTTTGCTTGGTGCGCCCGCACTCGGTGTTGTAGGAGCGGCAACAGCAACAGTTATTTCGCGTTTCGTTGAGCTTTTTATACTCGTTATATGGGGACACACGCACAAGAAGGACTGTCCGTATCTCGTCGGTGTTTACCGTTCGTTCTACATACCGCGCACCCTGTTCGGTCGCATAACCGTTAAGGGACTGCCACTGATGCTCAACGAATTCTTCTGGGCGATATCAGTAACGATGCGCAACCAATGCTATTCCACGCGCGGTCTTGACGTTGTAGCGGCTCAAAATATCGCTATTACCGTTATAAATCTGTTCTCTGTCGTTTATCTATCGCTCGGCGGCGCTATTTCAATAGTCGTCGGAAATCAGCTCGGCGCGGGTGAAACGGAAAAAGCGCGCGACACCGACCGCAAAATGATAGCGTTTTCTGTTACCTGTGCCGCAGGGATAGGGCTTATACTAAGCTGTCTGTCAACCGTCTTTCCGCTTCTGTACAAGGCGCCCGACAACGTTCGCGCTATTGCGACGTTTATGTTAATCGTTTCCGGGTGTGCTCTCCCCTTTTCTTCATACGCACACGCTGCTTATTTTACTCTTCGCTCGGGCGGCAGAGTTGCCATCACGTTCCTGTTTGACAGCGTATATATGTGGGGAATAGTCATTCCGACGGTATTTCTGCTTGCTAATTTCACGGGAATATCTATTTATGCTCTTTACATCGCGGGAACGCTTGTCGAGGTGCTGAAATGCGTTTTCGGCTTTATATTCCTACGTAAAATCAACTGGGCTCGCCGTCTTGTTGCCGACGAGGGGCAGTAAAAGGAACTTAATAGCAAAAAGGCGTTCGAAGGAACGCCTTTTTGGTTTTTTGGAACACCCCGTTAAAATAACGTTTTCTTAAATACTCCGTTAACGACCTTTCCCTTTGCGGTCTTGCCGGACGCGAATGTCATTTTACCTCTTCTCTTCGGTTTATCCTTCTTGTATTTTGTGGTAAATACATCGCCGTTTCTGAATATCAGCTTTGCTTTTCCATGGCGGTAATCGTTAAGCCATTCGCCCTCGTAGGTTATACCGTTTGTATAGGTCATCCTACCGAAACCGGATTTCCAGTCCTTTTGCAGCTCTCCCTCGTAAAAGTTTCCGTTTGCATACCACATTTTACCCTTACCGTGCATTAAGGTATTGGAAAAATCTCCTTCGTACACATTACCTGCGGCATATTGCTCGTCTTCATCCACGGTGGAATTATATGACATTCGTCCTTTGCCTTCAATTTTATCCTTGACGAAATCTCCCTCGTAGATATTACCGTTTTCAAACGTCATTTTTCCTTTGCCGTGCTTTTCTCCGTCTACAAAATCACCCTCGTACACGTCTCCATAGTCATAACTCATTTTTCCTTTGCCGTGGGGCCGTCCGCGTTCATTAAACTCTCCTTCGTAAACGTCGCCGATTGAGTAGGTCATCTTGCCGTAAAAAGGCTCACCGTTTTTGAATATGCCGTCGAAAAAGTTGTGCCACGTATAATCCATGACGCCCTTACCGTTTGGAATATCGTCTTTTGCATATCCTATGTAAAAGCCGTCCTTAAGCTGCTTTTCTATGTGCTCTGCCTTCTTTTCCAATGTAATCCACATTGCGGGACGGACTGCGTTATATTCACCGTTTACTCTGGTGCCATAGTAGTTGACTGTACCGGAAAAAGTAACGCTTGCGGCAATGCTCTGCTCTGCACCCGGAGTTCTGACCCACCACTCGCAGTTACCGGTTTTGTTATCTATGTAGACTCCGTTTGAGATCGCGTGTTCGGTAGGCGCACACGCTTTTTCGTCTTTTGAACTAAAATACTTATCAGTCTCGGAAATTCCGAGCAGGAATATCTTATCCTGCGTAGCGGCGCCCGGTCTCGTCCTTGCCGACGGGTTTCTGTCGACGGGCACTGTTACGGTGGGAATGAGTGCCTTTTCCCCGTCGGAAAAAGCCGAATTTAAAAATTCGTTATTAAGCCATTTGCGAAGCGAACAGCTCTCCCACGTAACGTCCGTTTCGGTTTCGTTGTATTTTTGGCAGTCAAGACCGTACCTACTAACAAGCAGCGCTTTTCCATCCTGTATGTCAAGAACGAGCCATTCTATTTCCGCTTTATCGGTATCGCTATCCTGAAAATACGCGCCTAGCTTAATGCAGTCTCCGGCTTTAACCCCGTACTCGCTTTCCGTACTTTCGGCAGCTTGCTGACGCTGCGCCTCTTCACGTTGCTGACGCTCTGATGCTTCACGCTGTCGGCGTTCCTCCGCCTCACGTTTATCTCGCTCTTCTTCCTCGCGCTTTCTCTGTTCATCGGCAGCCCATTTTTTTCGCTCCTCATCAAACATTCTTGCAAGGATTGCCGCCTGCTCGTCAGCCTCGCGTTTGCGTCGCTCCGCGTCTTCCTTTTCCTTATCGCGGAAGGTGTCTTTTATAACTTCGTAAAGCTGCTCAAACCAGCCGATTCCGTCATGATTAATTGCCTGCTCTTTTTTAAGCTCACGTGGAAGAAGCTCGGGCTTAAATCCACTCTGAATTACCTTAAAGCATTTCCCCTCAGACGGATTCTCCTTTGCAAAACGGATAAATCTCGACCATTCGTTTTTAACCCAGACGCTTTCAACGTTTTCTACGTTGCTGGCTAAAATAAGCATAAGTTTTGACGATTTCAGCGCGGGGAAGATATGCGCTTCGTAGTCTCCCTTTGTTGCGGGAAGACTTTCTTTGGCAAAGAATACCTTATAACCGTCTCCGCGGAGCTTTCTGTAAAGCTCGTCTGCCCAGTAAAATTCCGGGGTATAATCTTTCGGATTATTTACCGCTGTCTCCTTGTAGCAAAGGAAAATATCATACGGACACTGAACACCGACAGCTTTTTTAATCTCTACGCGTATTCTTTCGATCTCCGCAGCACTTGTCTTTATACGTTCAAGCTCTTGCTCGTCGTTGCAGTATTTTACCGCATTAATATAGTATTTGTTTTCGAAAACGGATGTCTCGGAAAAACGGTGTACGGTCGGTATCATTTTACCGTCGTAGTCCTTTTCGTACTGAATTCCGTAGTCGGAGAGTGTCGCACCCCAATATGCCTCGAAGCAATCGGGATATGCTGCGATTATTCTGTCATATTCGTTCAGAGCATCCTCAAAGCGTTGAAGGCTTCTCTCTTTGTTTGCGCTATGCAGATCGAGAACAAGCTCGTCCGGGAGATTTGTTTCTTTAAAAAATTCTGTTCGGCAGTAGGGACACTGATACCGTCCTCCGCCTATTTTCTTAAGATCTCCGCCACATTTTTCACAGACATAATTTTTCAGTTTTTCTTCCATATTATCCTCTCCCAAATAAAAAGTGCGTCCGCAAAACGTACGTACTTCACTTTGCTGCGACACATTACCTTTTTTCACACATGGATACAAAAAGATAGGAAGTACTTAAGAACTTCTATGTATTAAAAAAATCGGTTTTGTGTTACAGTCTTATTATACTACCATTTCTCTCATTTGTCAACATGCGCGTAAATATTTTGTATGCGTGCATACGCAAAAATAAAAATCCCGCCTGGCGGTAAGCTGAGCGGGATTTATTTTCATTAATACTGCTTAACAAATTTAATATCTGCCGAAACCTTTTTATTTTTATCGAAAATAATCTCTATTTTTTTAGTTTTTATCGCGGGGAAACGGCATATTGCCTTATGTCCGACAGTTGTTCCTCTGTAAACGGTTATCGGCGTACCGTACGGAAACGGGTGCGCTTTTATCTCAAAGCTTTCAATTTCCGTCTCTGTAATTTCCTCGGAAAGCACCGCAAGATTAACAAGCTGAAGCTCCGGCTCAAGTGTAACTTTTCTCTCCTCAGCCGTTTTCTTGCAGGGAATGAAGTCGGAAAACTCCTTACGTATTCTCTCGCCAAGGCTCAAAATGGCGTTTTTATCCTCTTTCGGCAGCCTTCCCCTGCGGTCGGGACCGATATTAATAAGCAGGTTCGCTCCTCTGCCTACCGAATATTCGTAAAGTCCCATAAGCTCGTCAAGGGATTTGACGGTATCCACGTCGTTTTCGCTGAAAAACCAGTTTTCAAGTCTCATTCTGCAGTCGCATTCAGCCGGTAAAAATCGAGGCTCGTCGAGAAGGTCTTTTATATCCTTATTTATCGAAAAATCAAGTGCGGAAACGGTAAGCTTATTCGGGCTGTGGGCGAGCCCCGCTTCATTTCCTACCCATCTCGTGTCGGGATCCCACATATTGAATATAAGTATTTCAGGCTGACATTTTCTGATTTCTTTAACGATACGCGCGGTATCGTACTGATGGTCCTCGCTTCCGCAGCCGTCAAACCAGAGGTAGTCTATTTTACCGTAACCTAGAAGAAGCTCACGGATCTGATTAATAAAATAATCGTCGTACTCTTTTCCGTTCATCTTAGACGAACCGAACTGCGCGGGAGAGTAATAAAGACCGACCTTGATTCCGTATTTACGGCAGGCATCAACATATTCCCGTACAACGTCTCCCTTACCCTCTTTCCAAGGGGTATTTTTTACCGAATAATCGGTATACGCTGAGGGCCAGTTAGCAAAGCCGTCATGGTGCTTACAAACGAGCACCGCGTATTTTGCGCCCGCCTCGCAGATAGTACTTATCCACTCCTCGCAGTCAAGGTCGGTGGGATTAAAGGTGGAAAGCTCCATGTGCTTCATATCCCAGTCCTTATGACCTTCGTTAAAGGTACGGATACCAAAGTGGAAAAAGACACCGAATTCCCAGTTTAAAAATTCAAGCTGTTCTTTCTTTATAGACATAATTTTTCCTCTTAGCTATTAAATAAATTTATCACTCAAATCCACCCAAGTTGGATTTTTTGTTTCCACAAGCCGATTCTTTTTCAGGCGTACCCACCGTTTTAATTGTTTCTCTCGTTTGATTGCATCTTTAATCTCGAAATATTCCTCAAAATAGACGAGTTTATGTACGTGGTATTTCTTTGTAAACCCTTCAATTTGTTCGTTTTTATGTTCATACAACCGTCGCCGTAAATCATTGGTTACACCGATATACATTACCGTGTCAGTCTTGTTTGTGAGTATGTAAACGCAGTACATTTAGTCTCCTACTTAGATATTCGCCCGAGATCCCGCCTGCGCGTTGCTCGGCGCTTTTTCGTCCGTGAAACCTGAGCGTAGTCGAAATCCGAGCATAGCAAGGGAAAAACGACGCGTATCATCGTTTGATTCTCGGACGAAAAGTTCGATTCCGCTTCGCTCCACTCAGGATGACA
>JAZRDX010000172.1:0-5493 GCA_045660565.1 Eubacteriales bacterium | reverse complement strand
CCACACTTTTTTGAAAAATGCAATAGTTATTTCAAAAAAAATTATTTTTTTTACAATTGCAAATATCCAAAATTTATTCACCCTCTATTGACAAACGCGCCTTTTTATTATATAATGTATTTAATTATGTTAATTTAATTATTTATATTACTGTACTAAAGTCTTGAAAGGAAATAATATGACGAATAAAATGACAAGACGCGAGGCAAGAGTGGTGGCGTTTCAGTTAATATACGAACGCAGTATTCAAAAAGACAAATCTACATCAAAAATCATCAGAGACACGTCAGAGGCTCAGGAGTTTATCCCGAACAGATACATTAAAGCTGTTTTAAGAGGTACAGAAGAAAAGCTCGACGAGCTTGACACCCTTATAAATGAAACCTCGCTTGAATGGCGTATTGAAAGAATGTCGGCGGTTTCCCTTTCGATACTGCGTCTTGCTGTTTACGAGATGCTTTACTATGCCGAGGAGGTTCCGTTCAAGGTAGCCATAAACGAGGCGGTAGAGCTTGCAAAGAGGTTTGATGACGACGGCGCGCCCGCGTTTATAAACGGCGTCCTTAACAAGATAGCAACGCTTAAGGGACTTAAAAGCGGTGTAAAATCAGCAGTCTCCGCTTTGGAAGAGGACAAAACAGAGTCCGTTTCGGCAGAGACCACGGCAGATGAAGACACTGCCGCCGAAGCTACGTCCGACGAAAGCTGAAAATGAAATATTTTCTCGGAATAGACACGTCGAATTACAGAACCTCGGTAGCGGTATGCGATGAAAACGGCTTACCCGTTAAATCGGTAAGAAAGCTGCTGAGCGTTAAGGACGGAGAAAGAGGACTTCGCCAAAGCGATGCGCTTTTTGCTCACGTAAAGGCACTCCCCGAGATAATGAAGGAGATAGGAAGCTTCCCTCTCCACGCGGTCGGATACTCAAAAACTCCGCGCGACTGCGAAGGGTCCTATATGCCCTGCTTTTTGGCGGGCGAGGCGGTCGCGACGGGTATTTCAGAGCTTCTCGGCGTTCCGCTTTATCCCTTTTCGCATCAGGCGGGACACCTCTCTGCGGCGATCTACTCGTGTAACAACCCCTCCGACGGCAAAAGTGCCAAAGTATCGGAAAAAATTTCAGATGACGGAAAATTCATCGCGTTCCACTTAAGCGGCGGCACCACAGAGGCGCTTCTGTACGATAACGGAAAAATAACGCTTCTCGGCGGCACTCTTGACATAAACGCAGGTCAGCTTATCGACCGCGTCGGCGTTATGCTCGGAATGAGGTTTCCCGCAGGACCTGAGATGGAAAGTCTTTCGTGCGGACTACCGTTTTCAAAGGGCGTTAAAGTCTCGGTAAAGGGCTTCGACTGTAACCTTGCCGGAGCGGAAAATATCGCAAAAAAGCTTTATGAGGCAACGGGCGAAAAAGAGACCGTAGCTGCCTTTGCGATAGACACGGTATGCAAAACGATAGATAAAATGACGGAAAACATAATAAGTGAGTACCCGTCTCTGCCAATTCTTTACGCGGGCGGAGTAATGGCATGCAAAAGAATACAAAACGTACTTAAAAGTAAATACGACTGCTATTTTGCCGAGCCTGAATATTCGGGCGACAACGCACTTGGCACCGCTCTTTTATGCAGAAGAGCATATTTAACTACACATACAATCGGATAAAAATAAATCCCCGGCGGTTTTACCACAGCACGTATCAAGCGTTGCCGCCTTCGGTCGGTAAGCTCGTAAATTAAACTACAAGCGTCTACGGAGAAAAAGAAAATGACGGAATACTTTAATGAAAATATTATAGGTGTTACCGAGCTTAACGGCTACGTTAAGGAGATCCTTGAGGCTATTCCGGTATTCCGCACCCTCCGTGTTCGGGGAGAAATCTCAAATTTCAAGCATCACGTTCAAAGCGGACATTTCTATTTCTCATTAAAGGACGAGGGCTCGGTCATAAAAGCGGTAATGTTCGCAAGAGATGCCAGACGAATGAGATTTATGCCCGAAAGCGGCATGAAGGTGGTAGTTCAAGGCAGACTTTCCGTTTACGAGCGCGACGGAAACTATCAGCTTTACGTTACCGAAATGGAGGCTGACGGAAAGGGTGCGCTCTACGAGGCTTACGAAAAATTAAAAAAGAAGCTGGAAGACGAGGGGCTTTTTTCGGACAGATACAAAAAAGAGCTTCCGCGCTTTCCGAAAACGGTAGGCGTCATAACCTCGCCCACAGGCGCGGCTGTACGCGACATAATTAATATAACGGGAAGGCGTTATCCCCTTGCGAAAATCGTTATCTACCCTGCGCTTGTTCAGGGCGAGGGAGCGGCACGCTCACTAATAAACGGTGTCAAGTGCTTTACCGAAACGGTACGCCCGGACGTTGCCATTATCGGCAGAGGCGGTGGTTCGATTGAGGACCTGTGGGCGTTTAACAGCGAGGCGCTCGCAAGAACGATAGCGGCATCCGATATTCCTTTTATCTCGGCGGTAGGACACGAAACCGACTTTACGATATGCGACTTCGTATGCTCGATGCGCGCACCCACACCGTCGGGCGCGGCGGAGATCGCAGTCCCCGACGTTTCGGAGCTAAGGGAAAAGCTTAATACTCTGAGCGGAGAGATACGCGGAACAGTAACGCGAAAGCTTGATGCGTTAAAGGAAAAAATATCCGAAATAGAAAAAAAGAGAGTTATTTCCTCTCCCTACGGTTTTATTGACGAAAGGCGCAGAGACCTTGATAACGTTATAGACAGACTTGAAAGCGGCAGCCGTCTCATTATCGGCGCAAAGCGGGAAAGGTTTATGACGCTCAGCGGAAAGCTTAACGCGTTAAGTCCGCTTGCGGTTTTAACAAGAGGCTACGGAGCCGTTTATTCCTCGGACGGAAAAAAGGTTATAACAGCGGCGGAGGACGTCTCTGTCGGAGACACCCTAAAACTGCGCATGTCGGACGGAGAGGTTTATGCAAAGGCTACCGAGGTAACGAAATTTAAAGACGGTAATTTTTAAAAAGAGGTTAAGTCAGATGGCAGATAAAGAAAACGTATCGTTTGAAGCAGCGATAGAAAGACTTACGGAGCTTGTGGGACTTCTTGAAAACGGAAAGGCTCCGCTTGATAAATCCCTTGAAATATTCGAGGAGGGCATTCGTCTTATCGGTGTATGCAAAAAACAGCTTGAAAATGCAGAACAAAAAGTAAAGCTTTTAGTAGAAAAACAGGACGGAAGCATAGATGAAGCAGATTTTAACGAAACTTAAGGAAAACGCCGCGCTGGTCGAAGCGGAGATAAACCGTATCCTCTCGGTACGCGACGAAAGCTACGGAGTTCTTTACTCCTCTATGCTGTATTCCGCGCAGGGCGGCGGCAAAAGAGTGCGTCCGTTTCTTACGCTTGAGGTTTGCAGAGCTCTCGGCGGAAGCGAAAGCGCCGCACTGCCTCTCGCAGTAGCGGTAGAGCTTATACACACCTATTCTCTTATACACGACGACCTTCCCTGTATGGATAACGACGACGAGCGACGCGGAAAGCCGTCTAACCACATAGCCTTTGGAGAGGCAACGGCTCTCCTTGCCGGAGACGCTCTTTTAACGCTTGCCTTTGAAACGGTATGCGAAAACACCAAGCTTTCGGCTGAAAACAGACTGAGAGCGGTAAAGCTTCTCGCGGAAAAGTCGGGTGTAAAGGCTATGATAGGCGGTCAGCAGCTCGACCTTATGGGAGAAAAAGAAAGACTGCAAAGGGATACCCATTTAAAGATGAATCTTCTTAAGACGGGTGCGCTTATTAAAGCGGCGGCGCTTCTCGGCTGTATCGCGGCTGATGCCGACACGGAAGCCTTTGAGGCTATAAGTGAGTACGCGGAAAACCTCGGTCTTGCCTTCCAGGTTACCGACGATCTGCTTGACGACGGCGAGGAGGACGGAAAAACCACCTTCTTAACCTTTATGACGGCAGACGAAGCAAAGCAGTACGCAGAGGCGCTTACCGAAAAAGCGATAAACGCGATAAGCGGAATTAAAAATAACGAAACCCTTACCTCTCTCGCCTACTATCTCGCAAAAAGACAGGTATGAGAGCGGATATATACTTAACGGTAAGCGGTCTTTCCGAAAGCCGCGCAAGGGCAAAGAGAGCCATTGACGAGGGTAGGCTTTTCGTTAACGGAAAAAACGTAACGAAATGCTCGGCTGAAATTTCGGACACCGACAAGGTAGAGCTGCGCGGCGAGGAAATGCCCTTTGTAAGCCGCGGCGGTCTTAAGCTTCTCGGGGCGATAAAAACCTTCGGGCTTGACGTAAACGGTCTTACAGCGGTGGATATAGGCGCTTCAACGGGCGGTTTTACCGACTGTCTGCTTCAGCACGGAGCGAAAAAGGTTTACGCCGTTGACTGCGGGACCGATCAGCTCCACAAAAAGCTAAAGAATGACGAAAGAGTTGTAAGCATCGAGAGCTTTAACGCGCGCTCTCTTACCGAAGAAACACTCGGAGAAAAATGCGATATCGCGGTAATGGACGTAAGCTTTATTTCGCAGACGCTTTTGTACGAAGCGGTAAAGCGCACGGTAAAGGACGGAGGGCTTTTCGTTTCTCTGATAAAGCCACAGTTTGAGGCGGGCAAATCCGCTATCGGCCGCGGCGGCATAGTCAAGGATAAGAAAGCGCACGTAAGCGTAATTAAATCAATTTTAATAAAAGCCGAGGAGGCAGGGCTCGGTATTGTCGGACTTGACGTTTCCCCGATAGAGGGCGGAGACGGAAACACCGAATACCTTGCGCTTTTCAGAGTAGACGCGCAGCCGGAGCCTTCCGTTACCGACGCGCTGATAAACAAAACCGTCGGTAAATTATAAAATCTGCCATTCGATGTATACAAATTTTACCGCAGACAGATAAGCTGATGGGAAGGGCGTTCGTCCGCACCCGAAATAAAAACGTGCAGGAAAATATGCTCCACGCAGAAAGGAAAAATCAAAATGCGCAGTATATACATTTTTATCGGTGAAAACAAAGATAATGACGGAAAATACAGCCGTATGCTTGTCGAAAAGGCGGCGAGGCACGGCGTAAAAATCACCGACACGCCGGAAAAAGCAGACGTCATGGTGGTTCTCGGCGGAGACGGAACCATTCTCCGCGCCACACCTACGGCACTTAAATACGATATTCCGGTAATCGGACTGAATCTCGGACGGATAGGGTACATGGCAGAGCTTGACGCCACCGAGGACGCGCTTATTGAGGATTTCTTCAAAGGTCGCTATTCCGAGGAAAAGCGCATAACCCTTTCGGTAGAGTTTGGCGGTGAAAAATACACCGCGCTTAACGATGCGGTTCTTCATTCCCGTTCAACGCACATGATAAAATTCCGTCTCTGCTGTAACGGAAAGCCGGTAAACACATACCGTGGGGACGGCCTTATATTCGCAACACCAACCGGATCCACGGCATATTCGATGTCGGCGGGCGGCCCCGTTATCGATCCGAC
>JAZRDX010000171.1:0-12176 GCA_045660565.1 Eubacteriales bacterium | reverse complement strand
TATACGCCAGCGGGTGCTACCCGCCGAGCATCGCTAAGGTCGGACTTTGCGAAGAAACCAAGGAAAGTAATATAAAAAAGAATAGTTAAAATTAGAAATAATAAAACGTCTATGATTTTACACCTCATCCGTCAGCCTATGGCTGCCACCTTCTCTCGCTGGAGAAGGCTATACGCCAGCGGGTGCTACCCGCCGAGCATCGCTAAGGTCGGACTTTGCGAAGAAACCAAGGAAAGTAATATAAAAAACAATAGTTAAAATTAGAAATAATAAAACGGCGGCACCAAGGCACCGCCCTACGGACATAAATGCGGCAGAAACCAAGAAAAGTAATGAAGCGGAGAGCCACCGCAGGCGTATGGCGACGGTATAGTTTGTGAAATCACACCGAACGTCGCTAAGGTCGGGCTTTGCGAAGAAACCAAGAAAAGTAATGAATAAAAGACCGGTTATAGCCGTGATGTAATATCAGAGTTTTCCTCATTTAATATATTTTAAAAACTTTTCTTTGTCGTCAAATACGCTTTCTTAAATCCTTTCCGCCACTTTTCGACAGAAAAAAGCCCTTTATATTTAACGCGCGCCCATTATTTGTTAAATAAATGTGAAAAATATCCAAAATCACTTGCATTTTTCCTAAATGTGAGTAAAATAATTATAGCGTTAGCACTTAACAACACCGAGTGCTAAAAAGATTTAACTTGGAGGAAACAAAAATGACAATCAAACCACTTGCAGACAGAGTTGTAATAAAAATGACCGAGGCTGAGGAAACCACCAAAAGCGGAATCATTCTTGCCGGAAACGCAAAGGAAAAGCCGCAGGTAGCCGTTGTTGTCGCGGTAGGTCCCGGCGGAATGGTTGACGGTAAAGAAGTAGCTATGACCGTTAAAGTAGGAGACAAGGTTCTCACCAGCAAATATTCCGGAACCGAAGTAAAATGCGACGGTGAAGAATACATTATTGTAAAGCAGAGCGATATTCTCGCAATAGTTGAATAAGCGACATACAATTTATAATCAGCACAGAGAAAGGAATTATCTACAATGGCAAAGGATATTATATATGGAATAGACGCAAGAAACGCTCTTTTAAGAGGCGTTGATAAGCTTGCGGATACGGTAAAAATCACTCTCGGACCTAAGGGTAGAAACGTCGTTCTTGACAAGAAGTACGGCTCTCCCCTCATCACCAACGACGGTGTTTCGATAGCAAAGGAAATCGAGCTTGACGATCCGATGGAAAACATGGGCGCTCAGCTTGTAAAAGAGGTTGCTACAAAGACCAACGACGCAGCGGGCGACGGTACGACAACCGCTACCCTGCTTGCTCAGGCATTCATTCGCGCAGGTATGAAGAACGTTACCGCAGGAGCAAACCCGATGGTAATCCGCAAGGGTATCCAGAAGGCAGTTGACTGCGCAGTCGAGGCTCTTAAGGCTAACTCCAAGAAGGTCAGCGGTCCCGACGATATAGCAAGAGTAGGAACCATTTCCGCAGGCGAGGAGGTTATAGGTAACCTTATTGCCGACGCTATGAAGAAGGTAACCGCAGACGGCGTTATCACCGTTGAGGAGTCCAAATCCGCAGAGACCTACTGCGAGGTAGTTGAGGGTATGCAGTTCGACAGAGGCTACATCTCTCCCTACATGGTAACCGACACCGACAAGATGGAAGCGGTTATCCACGACGCTATGCTTCTCATCACCGAAAAGAAGATTTCCAACATTCAGGACCTTCTTCCCCTTCTCGAGGGTATGATCCAGGCAGGAATGAGCCACAAGCTGATTATTATTGCCGAGCACGTTGAGGGAGAGGCTCTTACCACTCTTATTCTTAACAAGCTTAAGGGCGTATTCACCGCTGTTGCCGTTAAGGCTCCCGGCTTTGGCGACCGCAGAAAGGAAATGCTCCGCGACATCGCAATCCTTACCGGCGGAGAGGTTATTTCCGACGATCTCGGACTTGATCTTAAGACCACGAACATTCAGATGCTCGGACGCGCAAGACAGGTTAAGATCTCTAAGGAGAACACAATAATCGTAGGCGGCGCGGGCGATACCGACGAAATCAGAAACAGAATCGGTCAGATCAAGGGCGCTATCGAAACCACCACCTCCGATTTCGACAGAGAAAAGCTTCAGGAAAGACTTGCTAAGCTTTCCGGCGGCGTAGCTGTTATAAAGGTCGGTGCCGCTACCGAAACCGAAATGAAGGAAAAGAAGCTCCGCATTGAGGACGCTCTTAACGCAACCAGAGCGGCTGTTGAAGAGGGCATCGTTGCGGGAGGCGGCGTATCCTTCCTTAACGTTATTGCTCCCGTTAAGAAGCTTCTCGACACTGTTGACGGCGACGAAAAGGTCGGCGTACAGATAGTCGCGACTGCTCTTGAGGCTCCCGTACGTCAGATAGCCGAGAACGCAGGCTTTGAAGGCTCCGTTATAGTTGACAAGGTTATGAGAAGCAAAAAGATCGGCTACGGATTTGATGCTGCAAAAGAGGTTTATACCGATATGATGGAGGCAGGAATCGTTGATCCTACTAAGGTTTCCCGTTCCGCGCTTCAGAACGCAGCTTCGATAGCTTCCGTAGTTCTTACCACCGAGGCTCTCGTTGCCGACAAGAAGGAGCCTAAGGCTCCCGCAGCACCCGCAGGCGATATGGGCGGCATGGGCGGCATGTATTAATTCCGGGCATAATAAAATATTTAAAACGGACTGTTTTTACAGTCCGTTTTTTGTATACAAATAGCTACACGTAAAGAGCGTGGTTCGCTAAAAACTATTTCCGATGAGCAGAAAACAATTAAAACATCTGCGCAAAGCTCTCATCTCAAAGGCTCCCTTGTGTAAAGGGAGCTCCTGCAAAGCAGGTGAGGGATTGTTTTATTTTATACCGTTACAATCCTTCCGCTTCGCATTCGCTCAGCACCTCCCTTTACACAAGGGAGGCTTGAATTAGTGCGCTCAGTCCAAATAAAATCGAAGAAAAATACTTGTAGTCTCTAATTGATACACACGGTCTATTTTTGTTTATTATCTACGATAACAGGAAGATGTGCGTTTTATTAATATTCTGCTCCTTATCTGTTATACACGATTTCGCTGTATATGTAAAAACCGCAGAAATTGATGCTTTTGCATCATTTCTGCGGTTTTAAAGTACTTACGGGCGCGATTCGTACTTGTTAAATTCCTAACAGTTCTTTTTTCTTTTTTTCAAAATCCTCTTGGCTTATTATTCCAGAATCAAGGAGCTGCTTGTATTTTAAAATTTCATCAGCGGGACTTGTTTCTTGTATTGCAACGGTAGATTTGGGAGTTCTTGCTTCTTTAATCTTTTTATTAATATAATTTACAATTTCCTCCGCCTTTTCATTTAAACCGCTTTTAAACGTAATTGTGTTTTCGTCAGACGATGCTGATAATACACCGCCAACACTTTCTCTTCCGCCAAGTAGCGAAAACTGAATATGTCCGCTTGTCCATCCAGCTTTTTTAAACTGTATCGATGTTAAATCCGTATAATAAATGGTTTTATCACCTTTGATTCCCATCGCTAAAAAATTCAAAACACCCTTGTGTTTTATTTGAATTCTATCCTCATAAACGAGTAAAATATCACCGACGCCACCATTAAATTCATAAATTTCTTCCATAAAATCCTCCTCAAATAAAAAATGCGCCCGCAGAGAGCGCATTGAAAAAGTGTCGCTCTCATTGTCGCCAAACAATTTCATTACCCTTTGAGGATGCAGAAAAAAGAGGAACACCTTTTACCAAGGTATAATTTCCCCAAGGGTAATAAAATATGAAATTGTTTGGCGTAACTATTCTAACATATTTCCTGTAAAATGTCAATACATTTTTTATTTATCAGTTAAAAGCACGAGATAAGTTTTTAGCCATTTCCCAAAATTTTTCATAAAACTCTTTTCTTTGCATATATTAATAAAAAATCGGAAATTAAAAAAGACGTATAAATAATACTGTAAATTTTACGGGGTAGTATTTATGCAGATTTTTTTACGGAACGGAAGACTTGCCGCAGACGAGCGCTGTGAGCTTTTCGGAAAGTACTTAATAGATAATAACGCGACTGTAAGAGATGCCGCGGCGCACTTCGGAATATCAAAATCAACGGTACATAAGGACGTAAGGGAACGTCTGAAAAAACGAAATCCGTCGCTTTTCGATGCGGTCAGCGAGGTGCTTTCAAGAAACAAGTCAGAGCGACATATTCGCGGCGGAAACGCTACAAGACTTCGCTATAAAAAATTACGTGATAAGGAAATTTTTAACAAAAACGCGTAAGCACAAAGCCGATATTATGTTGAAAAGAGATAAAAAAGGGCGAATTTTAATTCATTGCTAATAAAAAGACCAAAAACTTTTAACTAAAGTTTAATATTTACAAAAAATCCTTGATTTCACATTATAAAGGTAATATAATAGGTATAGTTAATACTATTAAATTAAAGGACGGTGAAATATTTGGCTTCTAAAAACGAAAATAATCTCCCTGCGTTCCTCTTTCATCAGGGTACAAATTATTTCGCATACAAATATCTCGGACTTCACTTTATAGGTAACAGAATTGTGGCGAGAGTGTGGGCACCAAATGCCTCCGCCGTCTCGCTTGTCGGAGACTTTAACGGCTGGAACGCGGAGTCCCATAAAATGAAGCGAAAAACCGAAATGGGTATTTATGAAATTTCGGTAGACAAGGCGCTTCTTCCCGAGGGCTCGGTATACAAATTCGCCGTTACACATAACGGAAAAACCGTTCTGAAGGCGGATCCTTACGCGCTATCCTCCGAAACACTTGACAAAACGGCATCGGTAGTAACGAAGTTTCCCGCTTATAAATGGGGAGACGCAAGGTGGCTCACTCACAGAAAAAAGACGGTAAAGGTAACCGAAAACGAAAAGTATGCCGCTCCGATAAACATTTACGAAATGCATCTTGCGTCCTGGAAAACGAGAGACGGACGCAGTAACATCAGCGGAGACGCTTATCTTAACTACCGCGAGATAGCGGACGAGCTTGTTCCGTACGTAAAATCCATGGGCTACACCCACGTAGAGCTTATGCCGATAACCGAATATCCGTACGACGCATCGTGGGGGTATCAGGTCTGCTCGTATTTCGCACCGACCTCGCGCTTCGGCACTCCCGAGGATCTTATGTATTTCGTCGATACACTTCACAAAAACGGCATCGGCGTTATTCTCGACTGGGTTCCCGCTCACTTCCCTAAGGACGAGCACGGTCTTTACGAGTTCGACGGCACAAGACTTTATGAATATCAGGGCAACGACAGAATTGAAAACAAGGGTTGGGGAACGAGATACTTTGACGTGGCGAGAAACGAGGTTCAGTGCTTCCTTATTTCAAGCGCACTTTTCTGGCTTGAAAAATACCACGTCGACGGTCTGCGCGTTGACGCTGTGGCTTCAATGCTTTATCTTGACTACGACAAAATGCCGGGCGAATGGGTTCCAAACGTATACGGAGACAATAAAAATCTTGAAGCGATAGCTTTCTTCCAAAAGCTTAATACCGAGATTTTTGCAAGACACCCCGACGTTTTAATGATTGCCGAGGAATCAACCGACTGGCAGAAAATAACCGCGCCCGTTTCGGAGGGCGGTCTTGGGTTTAACTTCAAATGGAATATGGGCTTTGCTAACGATATGTATTCCTACGTAGAGGTTGATCCGTTTTTCAGAAAATACCATCATTCAAAGCTTAATTTTTCAATGATGTATTCGTTTAATGAAAACTATATTCTTCCCGTTTCACACGACGAGGTGGTACACGGTAAGCTCTCGCTTATAGATAAGATGCACGGCTCGTACGAGGATAAGTTCAGAGGTTTCCGCCTCTTTATGGCTCACCTTATGGCGCACCCCGGTAAAAAGCTTACTTTTATGGGCTGCGAATACGGTCAGTTCCGTGAATGGGACTACGAAAACCAGCTTGAATGGTTTATGCTCGACTACGAAACACACAGAAACCTGCAAAAGTACACGGCGGCGCTGAATCACTTCTATCTGCAAACGGATCAGCTCTGGTACGACGACTTTTCGTGGGACGGCTTCCGTTGGGTTATTGCCGACGAGGCGGAAAGAAACCTTCTCGGTTACGAGCGTATCGGTAAAAACGGAAAACGGCTTCTCTGTCTATTTAACTTCTCCGGTGCCGACGTTGATAACTACTATTTCACCCTTCCCGATTTTACCGAAAAACCAACTAAATCGAACGGCTCGAAGGGTACGCCAACCGTATGGAAATGCGTTTTCTTTACCGAGGACAAGCAGCTCGGCGGAAACGGTGAAAAACCAAGCGATCTCGTTTTCGAAAACCATACGGCGTGTCTAAAGCTTCCGAGGCTTTCCGCGGCTTACTTTGTAGCGGGAAAGAGCGAGGACGTGGAAATTTAAAAAGAGTTTTTATTATTTTAACTCTCCGTCGCATTTTTCACCGCGTTGCCTTCCTTTGCACAGCGGAGGTAAAAAAACAACGGATACCTTACGTTAATAAATAAATCATAGACTTTGCTTAAAAAACACCGCCAAGGCGGATTTCAGGAGGTAGGATACCATGATTAAGAAAAAGGAATGTGTCGCAATGCTGCTCGCGGGCGGTCAGGGAAGCAGACTTTACACCCTGACGGAAAAAACCGCAAAACCCGCAGTTCCCTTCGGCGGAAAATACCGCATAATAGATTTCCCTTTGTCAAACTGTATAAACTCACGTATTGATACGGTCGGTGTTCTTACCCAATATCAGCCGCTCGGTCTCAATGAATACATCGGAAACGGCGAGCCATGGGACCTTGACCGTGTTTACGGCGGCGTCAGAGTTCTTCCGCCGTATCAGGGACAGAAAAGTGCTTCTTGGTACAAGGGAACGGCAAACGCAATTTACCAAAACATAAACTTTATAGAGCGCTACGATCCCGATTACGTTATAATTCTTTCGGGAGACCACATATATAAAATGGATTACAACGCCATGCTTCAGTACCACAAGGAAAAGGGCGCTGACTGCACGATAGCGGTTCTTGAGGTACCGCTTTCCGAGGCAAGCCGTTTCGGTATAATGAATACCAACGACGACAACTCGGTATATGAATTTGAGGAAAAGCCGAAAAACCCGAAGAGCACAAAGGCATCGATGGGAATTTATATTTTCAACAAGAAAACCCTCTTTGATTACCTTATTGCAGACGAGCAGGACGAAAATTCCTCAAACGACTTCGGTAAAAACATCATTCCGAATATGCTTAAAGCGGGCGAAAAGCTCTTTGCATACAGCTTTGAAGGCTACTGGAAGGACGTTGGAACCATTCAGAGCCTTTGGGAAGCAAACATGGATCTTCTCGGAAAAGCTCCGAATTTCAACCTCTACGACAGGTCCTGGAGAATTTTCTTCAGAAACAATCCGCTGCCTCCGCATTTCGTCGGTACGACGGGAAGCGTATCAAACTCCATAGTAACCGAGGGCTGTGAGATATACGGAGCGGTTTCGGACTCTGTACTCTTTAATTCGGTAAAGATTGCCGACGGCGCGACGGTAAAGGACAGCGTAATCTTCCCCGGAGCGATAATTGAAGAGGGCGCAACTGTTGAATATTCTATCATCGACAGCGGCGCGGTAATAAAAGCGGGGGTTCATATCGGTACGCCGAAGGAAAGCGCCTCCGGTATAACGGTAATAGGCGGAGATCTTACCATAACCAAGGATATGAAAATAGACGTCGGCGCGATGGTAAATCAAAGCGCACTTGCAGAGCTTAAAGACCGCTCTTAATGAATAAGGAAAGGATTTACGGTAAAAACAAATGAACGCAGCAGGAATAATTTTTTCAAACCTTCACGATAAAAGCATTACCGAGCTTACAAGACAGCGCACTATGGCTTCAATCCCCTTTGCTTGCCGTTACCGCCTTATCGACTTCGCTCTTTCCAACATGGTAAACTCCGATATAACCAACATAAACGTTGTTGCGCATTACAACTATCACTCACTTATGGACCACATAGGAACCGGTAAAAACTGGGACCTTGCAAGAAGGACGGGAGGAATAAAAATTCTTCCGCCATATATCACCGCTTACGCAAATCAGGATAACAACCTCTATACAACCAGACTTGAAGCGCTGAAAAGCGTTATACACTCCATTTCCCATATTCAGGAAGAGCTTGTAGTTCTTTCCGACTGCGACGTTATCTGCAATATAGATATAGCCGCTCTTATCAAGTATCACACCGATGCGGGTGCTGACGTAACAATGGTAGTAAAGCCGGAAATAGCGGATTATTACGAGGCGGAAATACAGATAATAGTCAAATCTGACGAAAAAAATCAGATAACCGATATTATAACCTATCCCGTTGACCTTCACGGTCCTCACGACGTATGTCTTAACATCTGGATAATGCGCAAGGACCTTCTTATAACCATGGTAAAGGACGCGCTTGCACACGGCTACGTAAGCTTCCACAGAGATATTCTCGCAAGAAATATCGGAAAACTCAATATGCAGGTTTACAAGCACACCGATTACAGCGCGGTCATAGGCTCGTTCAACGACTACTTTACCACAAGCATGTCGCTCCTTTCAAATCCGGACATCCGCCGCTCTCTTTTCGAGGTTGCTGACCGTCCCGTTTTCACAAAGGTAAGAAACTCAGCACCGACAAAATACGTCGGAAACCCGACTATAACCGACAGCCTTATCGCTGACGGCTGCGTAATCGAAGGAACCGTTGACAACTCGATACTTTTCAGAGGTGTAAAGGTAGGAAAGGGTGCGGTAATAAAGAACTCCATTCTGTTCCAGGATACCATTGTAAGCGACAACGCTTATCTTAACTGCGTTGTAACCGACAAAAACGCCGTTATCCGCGATGGTGTAGTTCTTTCGGGACACCACACCATGCCCATTCACATTGAAAAGAACAAAATGATATAAAAAGGGCTTTTGGACAAAAAAGCTAAAATTTATCTTCCTTCTATAACCCACTAAATTATAAAAAATCAGTGTTTACCGCAAACGCGGCAGAAACGGAGAAAAAGATGATTAAAGACACAAAAATTTTATTTGTCGCATCCGAAGCGATGCCGTTCGCCTCAACGGGAGGACTTGCCGACGTAATAGGCTCACTTCCCTCGGCACTTGTCAAAAAGGGAATTGACGCAAGAGTTATAATTCCGTATTACAGCTCGATAAAGAAAAAGAATACGGACGGTATTTCCTTTTTATTTGACTGCACCGTAAGACTTTCCTGGCGTAATCAGTACTGCGGAGTTTATACCGCTGTGCAAAACGGTATAACGTTCTATTTTATCGACAACGAATACTACTTCAACAGAGCTTCTCTTTACGGAAGCTACGACGACGGAGAGCGTTACGCTTTCTTCTGCAAGGCGGTTCTTGACATTCTTCCGAAAATCGACTTTTTCCCGAATATTATCCATACAAACGACTGGCAGGCGGCTCTCGTCGGCATATATCTTAAGCAGATATATCGCCGCATAGACTATAATTACCGCCCGATAAAGGTCGTCCACTCTATCCACAACATAGAGTATCAGGGAATTTTTGACCATTCAATTCTCGGAGACGTCTTTGACCTCGCTCCCGAATACGCGTCGATTGTCGATTATAACGGTATGATAAACCTTACCAAGGGCGCGATCGTCTGCTGCGACAGACTTACGACGGTAAGCCCGACGTACGCAAAGGAGATAGCAACGCCTACCTATTCCGCGGGGCTTCACCACATAATCAATCAGTATTCCTTTAAGACAACGGGAATTATAAACGGTATAGACGAAGGCTATTACAGTCCAAGCCACGATCCCGACCTTTACGCGACCTACACCACTCCGTCGGGAAAGCTTAAAAACAAGCTTCCTCTTCAAAAGGAGCTCGGACTGCCCGAAAACCCGTCCGTTCCGCTCGTCGCAATGATAACGCGCCTTACCTCTCATAAGGGACTTGACCTTGTAACCGCGGTTATCGACGAGTTTTTAAACGACGACGTACAGTTCGTCGTTCTCGGAACGGGAGACCCCGGATTTGAAAACTTCTTTGTGCGTCTTGAGGAAAAATATCCAACAAAGGTACGCGCGGTAATAGCGTACGATAAGGCGCTTTCAAAGAAGATATATGCCGCGGCAGACATATTCCTTATGCCGTCAAAGAGTGAGCCGTGCGGACTTGCGCAGATGATTGCCTCCAAATACGGAGCGGTGCCGCTGGTAAGAGAAACGGGCGGACTTTTCGATACGATAAAGTACTACAACGACGAAACCGAGGAAGGAAACGGCTTTACCTTCAAAAATTACAACGCGCACGATATGCTCTACACTCTCCGCAAGGCAACCGGACTTTACAGTGATTATAAGGAAAAATGGACAGCTCTTACGCGTAAGATAATGAAGATAAACTTCTCCTGGAACGTTCCCGCGCGTTCATACATCGCGCTTTACAAAGAGATACTTGCTCTCGACAAGTGAGTTAAAATAAAGGACAAACTAATCAGTAAATACAGAAAGGCATCAAACTAAATGAATCCCAAAAACGAAACCGCAGCAAAAACAACTAAGACTACCAAAACGGTAAAATCCGCAAAATTAGCCAAAACCGCAAAGGCTGCCGCTCCCAAAGCGGCAGTTGAAAACGGTGTAGACAAGACAAAGCTTGAAATAAAGGAGGCGCTTGAATCAAAGCTTAAGCGCTACTACGGTATTGCTCCCTCCGAGGCAACCGAGGATCAGCTCTACCGCGCCGTTGTTCTCTCGGTAAAGGACGTGCTTATGCGCAAAAGAGCCGATCAGCACAACGCGATAAAGAAAAATAAGAGCAGACGTGTATACTATATGTGCATGGAGTTTCTTATCGGACGTTCCCTTAAGACCAACCTTAGAAACCTCGGTCTTGACGGACAGTATCGCGCTCTTCTTTCCGAATACGGCTTTGATCTTGATAAAATATACGAAAAGGAAAGCGACGCCGCTCTCGGAAACGGCGGACTTGGACGTCTTGCCGCCTGCTTTATGGACTCGCTTACCGCTCTTGAATACCCTGCAACCGGCTTCTCTATTCTTTATGAATACGGTCTTTTCCGCCAGAAGATAGTAGACGGAACTCAGGTTGAGCTTCCCGACGTATGGCTTCCCGAGGGCGAAAGCTGGCTTGTTCCGCGTTCCGACAAGGCGTATACCGTTAAATTCGGCGGTAAGATCACCGAAACCTGGAAAAACGGAAAGCTTGACATTCAGCACGACAACTGCGACGAGGTTCGCGCCGTTCCCTACGATATGATGATTTCGGGCTCGGGAGCAGCTTCCTGCAACTACCTCCGTCTTTGGAGAGCGCACAGCGTTACCTCGTTCAATATGTCTCTTTTCTCACAGGGACAGTATATAAAGGCTATGGAGCAGAACACCAACACCGAGATAATATCAAAGGTTCTCTACCCCTCCGACAACCACGACGAGGGTAAGCTTCTGAGGCTTAACCAGCAGTATTTCCTCTGCTCGGCGTCTCTCCAGTCGATAATCGCTGACCACCTTGCAATCTACGGTACGCTCAACAACTTTGCCGACAAGGTTGCAATTCACCTTAACGATACCCACCCCGCGCTCTGTATTCCCGAGCTTATGCGTATCTTTATGGACGTTTATTCTTACTCCTGGGAAAGCGCGTGGGAGATAACCACAAAGGTATTTTCCTACACCAACCACACCGTTATGCCCGAGGCTCTCGAGCAGTGGAACGAGGACCTTTTCCGTATAAGACTTCCGAGAATCCACATGATTATATCGGAGATAAACCGCCGCTTCTGCGCAGACCTTTGGAATCTCTATCCCGGAGACTGGGACAGAATTTCAAAGATGGCGGTTATGGCTGACGGAAGAATAAGAATGGCAAACCTTTCGATAGTAGGCTCTCACAAGGTAAACGGTGTTTCAAAGCTTCATTCGGACATTCTTACCGAGAGCGTTTTCCGCAACTTCTACAAAAAGGAGCCCTACAAGTTCTGTAACGTTACAAACGGTATCGCTCACCGCCGCTGGCTCTGCTATTCCAACCCCGGCCTTGCTTCTCTCCTTGACGAATGCATAGGCGACGGATACCGTAAAAACCCCGAATTGCT
>JAZRDX010000170.1:0-2642 GCA_045660565.1 Eubacteriales bacterium | reverse complement strand
TAAATATTTTAACAGACGGCAGTGGGAAAATCAACAGGAAATGGTCTACTGTATTACATTCCCGTAAGCGTAAGGAAAAGCTTCCTTTTTTTACCTTAGTACTTGACATTTTTCTTTTTTAGTGATAATATTTAAAGTAGCATTCACATCGGAAAGGAGCTTTTAGCGTGAAAAGTAACGAAAGAGCGCTCGGAATGTCGCTCATTTTCCACCTGCTCCTTACCCTTATGGAGGGCGCCCTTGTGCTTTTGCTTGGAGCAACACTGAAAAGCGCTCTTGCGGTTAAAATATTCTCTCTTATATTCACACCCGTACGCTTTTTACTGCCGATTTTACTCTACCGAAGGGCATCGGGGTATATTCCGTTTGCAGTACCGATAAACAGCGGTAAAGAACCCAAAAAGTCAGCGGTATCAAAGACGGCTTTAACCTACGTTTTTGCTTTATCCCTTACCGTGGTGCTTACAAACACCGTTGGCGTTCTTACCGATACGGTGTTCTCGTTTTTCGGTCAGGCAGTCGAAAAAAGCATACCCGTATCCCCTTTTGACTGCGTTTATACGTTTTTGAAAAGCGTTCTTTTTGCGGCAGTTTTAGAGGAAGCCTTGTTCAGGGGTGCGCTTCTCCATGCTTTTTCGGGAAGAAAAACCGCTACCCGTATACTGCTTTCTGCCATCCTCTTTACTCTTATGCACGGAAACCTTTATCAGTTTTTCTACGCCGCGGCGGCAGGCGCGGTGATAGCCGCGTTTACCGTTATAACCGGTTCGCTAAGGCTTGCGATAGCAGTGCATCTCGGGGCAAATACGGTTACCTTTATATTTTCGATTTTAAGCTCTCACCTAGCCTCGGACGTTTACAAAAAGGTGTCCGCCGTATCCCTTACCGCCTTTGTGGCTATCGCGTCTTTTTCGGTAGTAGTATATTTATGTAAATGCCGTAAAAAAACCGACTCCCCCACTGACTCAAAAGCGGTCTGCGCCTTGCCGAAAGAGGTATGGCTCTATATAGCCGCATCGACACTCGTCATACTTATAAATTTGTTTTAGATATTTACCGTTTTAAGCTTTTTATAATTTAAATGGAGAAAAAATATGTTTTCCGAAAAAGACAAGGAATTTATGAATATTGCGCTCTCACTTGCGCGTGAGGCGGCGCTTGACGGCGACGTTCCCGTCGGTGCGGTCGTCGTTCGGGAGGGAAAAGTTATCGGAAAAGGGCGAAACAGACGCGAGAAAATGAAAAACGCCCTTGCTCACGCGGAGATTGAGGCGATAAACGAGGCGTGCGGCGCTCTCGAGGGTTGGCGGCTGCCCGACTGCACTCTTTACGTAACGCTCGAGCCGTGTCCTATGTGCGCCGGCGGAATCATCAACTCGCGTATCGGCAGAACGGTTATCGCGCTTGCCGATTATAAATCGGGCTGTTTCGGCTCCGTTATAAATTTTAATAACTACCCATTTAACCATAAGACAGGAGTGGAATACGGTCTTTGTGAAAACGAGGCCAGAGCTCTTATGTCAAGCTTTTTTGAAAAACTGCGAGAAAAAAGAAACGTCGGCAAATAATTTTGCCGACCTTAATCAAATTTTAAACACCGCAACGCCATTTTGAATAAACAAGAGGAGACTAAAAATGACTATTACCTACGAGGTTGGAAACGGACTGTACGTAAACGTAACAAACCGCTGCACTAACTCCTGCGAGTTCTGTGTAAGAAGCGTCGCTGACGGAACCTACGGCGAGCTTTGGCTTACACGCGAACCCACAAAGGAGGAGATACTTGACGATATATTAAAAAGAGACCTGACACTCTACTCCGAGCTTGTTTTCTGCGGATACGGTGAGCCTACCGTAAGACTTTACGATATTCTGGAGGTTGCGCGCGCGGTAAAGGAAAAAAGCAGTATAAAAATCCGTATAAACACAAACGGACACGCGTCATTAATTTACGGAAAGGACGTTTCTCCGCTTTTTGCCGGAGCTATAGACAGCGTATCGGTAAGCCTTAACGCGGCTAAAGCCGAGGACTACAACAAAATCTGCCATCCCGATTTCCCCGATGCGTTTGACGGGCTTCTCGATTTTACCGCAAAGGTAAAGGCGTTCGTTCCCGAGGTCATGCTCAGTATAGTTGACGGAACCATTCCGGAAGAGGACGTACAAAAGTGTAAGGAGATCGCAAAGCGCTGCGGAGTTACGCTTAAAATCCGTGAGTACATCGAAAACTAAACCCGAGTACCTTAAAAGCTTTTTCTCACAAACGAATATTCAGTTTTAAGAAAATAAAAAAGCACCGTGTAAAAGCGGTGCTTCTTTATTGTTTAAAATTTAATTAAACAGCTCTTTCTACCTTACCGGAACGAAGGCAACGGGAGCAAACGTATACGGTGGTATTGGAACCGTTTACAACTGCCTTAACCTTTCTGATGTTAGGCTTCCACATTTTGCTTGTCTTTCTGTTAGAGTGAGAAACGTTGTTTCCGAAAGACGGAGCTTTTTCACAGAATTCACACTTAGCCATCTTTAAACCCTCCTATTAAAATCAAAACTCATCACGGCGAAGACCTGTTTTTTACGCTTTCAGACCTTACACCAGAATTACACAAACATCATTATACCACACTTTTTTGAAAAATGCA
>JAZRDX010000169.1:0-7850 GCA_045660565.1 Eubacteriales bacterium | reverse complement strand
GATCTACGGAAGCTACGAAAAGACGCATATGATCGACGACTTCTTCTGCGGTGACGATTGTCCGAGCCTTAAGATCGGTAATTGGCCTATTACTAGCTGCAGTGTAAAATGCACGGTAAACGGACCGAGCGGAATGAAGATCGAGGACCTTTCTCCCGATGAAAACGGAATTATCGAGATTGCCGAGTCGAGAAAGCCCGGAGGATATGCCGCGTACGTCAGTTGGACACTCCCCGACGGAGCGGTGCTTGCGGTAAAGCGTATGCCGTACAGCTTTACAACACGTATAGCTCCTATGCCGGGATACGAGAATTTTGAAAAACGCCGTCGCTTTGCGCTTGAAAATTTAGCTGAAAAGGGAAACCCGCTCGCGCTTTACAGACTTGGCAAAGCAGGTGAAATAAATGCCGAAAAAATCTTTGCAATTTGCGATAAGATTGAAAAGCGCGCCGACTGCGCCGATTTTGAGCTTCTTCCTCTGCTTTGGCTTATGTGGGAGGACAGAAACGGAAATAGGATAGCTAAGGAGATAAAAGAAAGAGTTAAAAAAGCGGCTCTTTCCTTCAGATATTGGGTTGACGAGCCGGAAAGCTCATCTATGTTCTATTGCTCCGAAAACCACCGTATAGGCTTCCACGTATGCGAATACCTTGCGGGACTTCTTTATCCGAGAGATATGTTCACATGCGCCGAGCAGAACGGTATGTTCCACTGTCTTAAGGGCAGAATGCATCTTGTAGAATGGCTTTCGCAGAGATGTAAATTCGGTTTTGACGAGCCTCATTCCGCGGCGTATTTCCCTGTAACACTCTCAGCTATACTTTGTCTGCGCGAGGTTCTTCCCATGGAGGAATATCCGCTTCGCAATATGGTAAACGTACTTCTTGACTTTATGACCTTTATACTTGCGTCAAGTAATCTCGACGGCTATTTTGCAACGCCTCAGGGACGCGGATATAACGGCTCGGTCAGAAACGGACACGGTAATAGCCTTATGTGGATGTTTTTCGGTAACGCGGAATCCTCACCCTCCTTTAATCAGGAATTTGCTTTCAGCCTCTACGTCCCCCCGAAGGGAATATGCGATATAGCCTACAATATAGAGCCCACCACATTCAGATTTAAGGAAGGTCTTATGCATTTTGATAAGCATAATGCCGACTTTACCATAAGACGTACGGCGGATTACGCGATAGGCGGAGTCCGAGACCATAACGTAGGCGAGTGCGACATGCATTTCTTTAGCGATATGATATGTCTTACGGGAGACACCCCGATATTCTTCTCCGCGCCGAACAACGCGCATGAGGGAAGCGGTCAGCGTCCCGATTACTGGGCAGGTCAGGCGTTCCTTCCGAGAGTGCTTATGGAAGGCAGAACAATGGCGGTTATCTGGCATAACGTAAATAACCCCGTTATCTGGATGACACACTGCCACTTCAATAAGAGAAGATTTGATGAGGTGGTGCAAAAGAACGGCTGGACGTTTGGCAGAAAGAACGACGGCTACGTCGCTATCTGGTCAAGCGTACCGCACTCCTTCAGAGAGGAAGGGCTTTACGCAGACAGAGAGCTTATCGCGGATGGAAACGAAACGGTTTGGCTTGCCGAATGCGGAAGCAAGACCGAGGACGGCAGCTTTGAAGCCTTTATGGAGAAGATACTTAACGCAGAGATTAAGATAGAGGGAGAAAACGTCTCCTTCGCATCTCCCGGAAGCGGTTATTGGGAGTTTGGTCTTACCGACGGATTTAATATTAACGGAACGCCGGTACCGGTGTCCGATTATCTTATAGACTGCCCCTACCTTAAATCAAAGTACGGCAGCGGCAGATTTGAATATAACTGCGAGGGCTTTAAGACTACTCAGTGGACATATCCCGCGTCGGTTTAAATTAATAAACAAAAACTCCCTGAAAAGGGAGTTTTTTGTATCGGCATTGTATGTTTCCGTAAGTTATCGGCTTAATAAAAAGGACAGAAAATTTCTGTCCTTTTTGCTTTTTTAAGTATGCTTACTTAAGAAATACCTCAATAACCGGTACAATAACGTCCGGCTTTACGTAGGGTATCTTAAATGCAACCATATTATCCTTTGCCGAGGTGCTTTCGCTGAAATGCTCAACCTTGTTTAAGGTGTAGAGAATTTCGCTGCCGTCGTGAAGGAACTGCGCGTAGTCTATCTTGTCGGCAAGGCCGGGGAACTCAAGAAACGCGTAGGGGTATTCCATTAAATGAATGTAAAGGCGCTTTCCGTCGTTACTCTGGGTAAGACGGGTACCTCTCGGCGCGGTAAATTCGGGCTCTGCCTGGGTGCAGCCGTAAATCGACTCACCGTTGTACTTCATCCACTCCGCGTAAACTCCGAGAGCGTTTTCGGCGCGCTTGTCAAAGTAACCCTTTGCGGTAGGACCGACGTTCATAAGCAGGTTTCCGCCGATGCAAACGGTGTTTATAAGCATCTGCACAAGCATTTCGGGTGATTTCCAGGTCATCTCGTCGCGGTAGTAGCCCCAAGAACCGGAGAATGTCTGACATGCCTCCCACGTAACCAGCTCGCCGGTCTCCTTGTGCTTAACCCATTCAAGCATCTGATACTGCTCGGGCGTCCAGAGGTCCTGCTCAAGCTGGGTGCGGTTGTCAATTATTATTTCCGGCTGAAGCGCACGGGCGGTCTTTATAAGCTCCTCGGCTTCCCATTCATTTTTACCTTTGCCTGTCATCCAATCGGGGTAGCTCGGATTCTTTGCGTAGGAAAAGTCAAACCAGAGAATGTCGATTTTTCCGTAGTTGGTGAGAAGCTCGGTAACCTGGTCGCGCATATATTTTGCGTAACGCTTCATATCTCTGCCTTCGTTAAGCTCTTTGGCGTTTGCGTCGTTTCTTCTCGGATGAATCTGGTCAATAGTGAAATCGGGGTGATGCCAGTCGATGAGAGAATAGTAAAATCCTACCTTAAGACCTTCGGCGCGGAAGGCGTCAACGTATTCCTTTACTATGTCCTTTCCGTACTGGGTGTTCATTACGTTGTAATCAGTGTACTTCGTGTTGAACATACAGAATCCCTCGTGGTGCTTAGTGGTCAAAACGGCGTATTTCATACCCGCCGCCTTTGCCTGTCTTGCCCACTCCTTAGCGTCATACATGGTGGGATTAAAGTATTTAAAGTACTTGTCGTATTTTTCTTCGGTGATACATTCACGCTGCTTTATCCACTCGTGGCGTGCCGGAAGTGCGTAAAGCCCCCAGTGAATAAACATTCCAAAACGTGCTTCTCTGAACCATTCGGTGTTTCCGGGAGTTTTTCTCGTTACGTAGCTTGACATAAATGTAGCTCCTTTCAAATAAAGCATTTTTACGTTTAATTTATTATAACATTTTTTAGGGGTTAAGTCAATTATTAAAATGACTTATTTGACCGATTCTTTTTGTTTAATATGTAATAAATCATGTGCGTAACTAATAAAATTTAAAGGAAAAGAAAATTTGTCCTTAATAACGGAGGAAAAATGAACGGAGAGTACAGAATAAATAAACATAGACTAAGGGGGCGCTGTGCCGTACTCTTAGTGTTTTTTATAACCTGCTTTGCCGTGCTTGTCGGCAGACTTTTTGTGCTTCAAATAATAAAATTTGATGAGTACAGACTGAAAGCGGAGGACAACATACAGTCCAAAACCCCTCTTAAAGCCGAGCGCGGTAAGATTTACGACAGAAATATGGTGGAGATTGCAACCAACGTTACTTCATGGCGTGTATTTATTTCTCCGCGTGATATAAAGGACGAAGCTACGGCTGAAATGGTTGCCGGGGGGCTTTCGGATATACTTGGTGTGTCTTATGAAACGGTGCTTTCGGGGGCAAAAAACAATAAAACAAGAGACAGAACGGTAAAAAAGAAAGCGAGTGCCGAGGAAAAGGATAAGGTTATAGCTTTTGCGCTTGAAAAAGGACTTACGGGTGTGATACATACAGAGGCGGACACCTCAAGATATTATCCTCTCGGCACTCTTGCCGCGCACGTTATAGGCTTTATGGGAACCGACAGCGGTCTTAGCGGTATAGAGTCATATTACGACAGCTATCTTATGGGAACCGACGGTTACTATATAACCTCAAAAAACGCCGCAGGGGAGACACTTCCAAACTCATACGACGCCTACGTTGAAGCGGTGGACGGCTGCTCGGTTGTAACGACGATAGACGTTACCCTTCAATCGCTTTTAGAAGCGGAGCTGGAGGCGACCTATAACGATTCAAAGGCAGGTAACAGAGTTACGGGTATTGTTATGGACCCCGAAACGGGCGCGATTTTAGCTATGGCAACCTACCCGACCTTCGACCTTAATTCACCGTATACGCTGGATTTTGAGTCATCGGGAAAGCTCTCTGCGCTTGGACTTACGTCGGGCACATCGGAATACCGCGCAAAATATAACGAGCTGCTTTACGGAATGTGGAATAACAAAGCGGTTTCCACACTGTACGAGCCCGGCTCAACCTTTAAAATACTTACTACCTCTATGGCGCTTGAAACGGGCGTATCAAGGGTAAGCGAGGGCTTTCACTGCTCGGGAGCCTTAAAGGTTCAGGGCTACGGCTCCCCGATAAAATGCCATAAAAGGCAGGGGCACGGCAGCCTGAATTTTGCCGAGGCACTGCAAAAATCGTGTAACCCCACCATGATGACGCTTGCCGCGAGAATAGGCAATAAGCGCTTTATGGAGTATTTTATCAGTCTTGGATATACGGGAAAAACGGGAATCGACCTTCCCGGTGAGGCGCTCGGTATCTTTCATGCGCCCGAGGGCTTCAATACTGTCGAGCTTGCCGTATACTCATTCGGTCAGACCTTCAAAACGACTGCTGTTCAGCAGCTTACCGCAGTTTCGGCGGTTGCTAACGGCGGTAGCGTTGTAACTCCGTACATTGTAAGCGAAATAAGGGACAAAAACGGAGATATAGTTTACTCGAAAACAGCGGATAAAAAGAAAAAGGTGCTGTCAAGCGAGGTTTGCGCGACTATAAGCGATATACTCGAAAAGGGTGTTTCGGGCGACGGCGGTGCCAAAAACGCAGGTGTTGCGGGGTATAAAATAGCCGCTAAAACGGGTACGTCTCAAAAACGTGATATACGAGATCAAAACCTGTACGTCGGCTCCTGCGTAGCTTACGCTCCGTCCGATGATGCCGAAATTGCGGTAATAATAGTGGTTGACGAGCCGGGAAGTCATATTTATTACGGCAGTACCGTTGCCGCCCCGTATGTTTCGGGATTTCTCAGCGGCGCGCTTCCGTATCTTGGGTACGAGCCGAGCTTTACAGAGGAGGAAGAAGCGAAAAGAAACGTTAGCGTAGGCGATTACGTCGGTAAAACGGTAAAAGCGGCAAAAAGTGAAATCGAAAAGCTCGGGCTTAAGGTTGAAATTATAGGCGACGGAGAGACGGTTTCCTCTCAGATACCGGGTAAAAACGTGAAAATAAGTAAGGAAGGCGGCAGAGTTTTCCTTTATACAGAGGGTAATGAAAGCGACACGGCAAAGGTTCCCGACGTCGTTGGAATGACCGCTACCGATGCTGTAAAAAAGCTTATTGACAGCGGCTTTAATATACGTATAGTCGGGGTAACCGATTACGAAAGGGGAGTAGGCGCAACGGTGGTCGCGCAGTCTCCGAAGGGCAGTGAGCTTACAAAGGGAGCCGCGGTTGAAATAACCCTCCGCTACCTTGACAGCGAGGATTAGTGCTTTACATCTATAAGGTTCTGCTCGGATAAAAGGCTTGCTAAAATCTCTATATACCAAAGAAAGGAAAAATGTAAATGTATAAGCTTACAGAGCTGCTTGAAGAAATAGATTATACGTCGGAAAAAGCTATAAGCGACAGCATGTGCGTTACGGATATAATAACAAACAGCAGAGACGTTACTCCGAGAAGTCTGTTTATCTGCCTTAAGGGATGTAAAAACGACGGACATAACTACATAAAGGAAGCGGAAAAAAGAGGTGCGGAGGTTATAGTGTGCAGTGAAAAGTGCCGTTATGAAACCGAGAAGGCTCTGCTTGTCCGCGTTGAAAACCCGAGAAGCGTATACGGAAAAATATGGAGAAACGCGGTCGGTAAGCCTGATAAAAGACTGAAAATAATAGCCGTAACGGGAACTAACGGTAAAACCACTGTAAGCACGATGATATACACGGCGCTTAACGCGGTGGGAAGAAAATGCGCGCTGATCGGGACGCTCGGAGGATATTTTAACGGAGAGAAGACGTCTCTTGATACAATGACAACACCCGATCCCGAAAAGCTTTATCCGCTTATGGGGAAATATGCGGACAAGGGGGCTGAATATGCTGTTATGGAGGCATCAAGCCACTCTCTGGCACTCGGAAAGCTTGACGGAATGGACTTTTTTATTGGAGCGGTAACAAATCTTACCCCCGAGCATCTTGATTTTCACGGAAGTATGTCAGAATACTGTAAGGCGAAATCGCTTCTTTTCCCGAAATGCGAAAAAAATATCTTTTGTACCGACGACAGCTACGTAACCGAGATGTATGAAAACGCGCTCGGCGAAAAGAAAAACGTCTCGGTAAGAAATGCGGACGCTGATTATTTTGCAGACAATATTATTTTTGACGGAATAAGCGGAGTGAGCTTTGATTTTAAATTCAAAGGAGGAAGCGCGCATATAAAATCAGATATTCCGGGTGAGTTTACGGTAAGTAACGCGCTTTTATCCGCCGCGGTGCTTAAAGAGCTCGGTCTTTCGCTTAAAGAGATATCGAACGGGATTTTTTCTCTCCACGGAGTAAAGGGAAGAATGGAAAAGCTGCCGACAGACACCGACTTTTCCGTTTTTATTGACTTTGCTCATACTCCCGACGCCCTTCAGAAGCTGATTTTAACGGTTAATAAATTTAAGAAAAACAGTCAGAGAACGGTTACGCTTTTCGGGTGCGGAGGAGACAGAGATAAGTCCAAACGTTCTCTTATGGGCGCTATTGCGTCAAGGCTTTCCGATTTCGTTATAATTACCGCAGATAACAGCCGTAGCGAGAAAACAGAAGCGATAATCGGTGATATAATGACCGGATTTGATAAGAAATGTCCGCATAAAATAATTGCTGACAGGAAAGAAGCAATAACCTTCGCCGTTGAAAATGCCGGGAAAGGGGATATAATTCTCCTCTGCGGAAAAGGACACGAGGAATATGAAATAGACGGTAGCGGTGCGCGTCCGTTTTCCGAGCGAGAGATCGTTTTTGGGATATTAAATAAAAAGAAAAGGAACTGAGATTATGAACGTAGGTGAGCTTTTAGAGGCGAGCGGCGGAAACCTGCTTTGCGGCAAAAGGGATACCAAGCTGGGTGGGCTTATGCTGAGCAGTAAGGAAGTAAAAAAAGGCGACTGCTTTGTGGCGATAAAGGGAGAAAATAACGACGGAAACTGCTTTATCGAGGAAGCAATAGAAAACGGCGCGTCGGTAATCTTAAGCGACAGACACCCTGTTGTCTACGGCGGTTTATACGGTCTCGTTGAAAGAATACGTAAGGGAGACGTCTCGTTTGTTTTAGTGGACGATATATACAAGGCGGTAAAGGCGGCGGCAAAATATTACCGCGAAAATTATCTTGAAAACGTTGTCGCGGTAACGGGAAGCGTAGGTAAAACAACGGTTAAGGAGCTTGTTTATTCAGTGCTTTCGGAAAGAATGGATATTTATAAAACCGATGGAAATAAAAATAACCACCTCGGGCTACCGGTCAGCATTGTTTCGGGAAATATATCAAAAAATGCCGTATTTGAGCTTGGAATAAGCAATTTTAATGAAATGAAAGAGCTTTCG
>JAZRDX010000168.1:0-6042 GCA_045660565.1 Eubacteriales bacterium | reverse complement strand
ACCCAGCACAAAATCTCTTTTATTCCGATCAAAACCGGCGATGACGGCATATTCCTTGCTTCGGGCGCGGACAAGGATGCGATTCTCAGTCAATTCGAGAGTCGAAATCAAGCACTTATCAATGGGGCTTGGAAAGATGGTTGGCACGAGTTTTGCGAATTAAACAAAGATACCTATATTGAAGCAATCTGCCAAGCATGTACCGCGGAGGCAAAAGAAGGAGACAATCATAAATTTGCTCACTATCTTGACTGCGAAGCACACACGGACGTTTGGCGAGAGCTTTTTCCGACCTATAACCTAACAAACAAATAACAATAATAAAAAGGCAGGAAAATGCACCGAAAAACATTTTAAGTATCCTGCCAAATCCCCTCGGCATGGATAAGCCAAAAATTGTTGATCTGCTGTTGAAGGAGGAATACGGTTATTTGCCTCGGCGCCTCATTCGGTAACGGCAAAATTAGAGAATTGCGACAAGACATTCTTTGTAGGAAAAGCAGACCTACAAAAAATCATCTTGCATTGTAATGCAGATTGGGGGCAACTTCGTGCAGGTTTAGGTCCTGTTACCCGCACCAAAAAATAAAAGCAAGTCAAAAGACTTGCTTTTATTTTTGCGGCAGTAGTAAACGCAGAACCCGCGCTACAATCCCATAAAAGTAAGGAAAAATAAAAAACATCGTATTTTAACAGAAAAATTCTTTATGTTTTATTTTCTTTTGAGTTATGCTTTCGGAATGTGTTTGGTGAGATACCTTTCTCTGCCACAAACGATTTGTTAAGATGAGATGCATCGTAAAATCCGGTTTCGAATGCAATTTCTCCTATGCTTAAGGCAGTATTTATCAGCATATTTTCCGCTGCTTCAATTCTTCGTTTGACAATATATTCCGACGGCGGTACGTTACATATCTCGGTGAATTTTCTGACAAATGCGCTCCTTGACAGATTTGCGATTTTAGCAAGAGCGGAAACCGTTAATTTTTCACCGTAGCACTCGTGTATTTTTGATATAGCCTTCATAAAGCATTCATCTGAGTGCAGCAGCTTTCTGTTTTCAGTGTTTTCTTCGCTATAAGCCTTACAAAGTAGTGGTATAAGAACCATAGTAAGACCGCTCCTTGCAAGACAGTCGGAAGCAAGGGCGGTGTCAGGGTATTCCTCCATTTGTGATAGAATGGAAAGAACTTTGGCAAAACGCTCCTCCGATAAACGTAAATGAAGGGGCTTTTTTGTTTTTGCTCGCATAATAGGCTCTGAGCTGAAAAGGTCAAAATAACATTCGAGCGTATGGAAATCCGACGAATGCTTAGCAATAAAACGCTGGTGAATGAGGATATGAAAAACGTCAAACCCTTTGCCGCCGAGATATCCGTGCCGCACGTTCGGTGGAATAATGAATATATCTCCTTCGCTTACTTCAAGACAGTTTTCCTCTATGTAGTGTTTTCCGTGTCCTTTTACAATTATATTGATTTCCGGAAATTCCTGAACGTGCATACCGATTTTGTAGTTTCGCATTACAAATGCGTGAATGTTGTCAAGCTCATCTCCGAAAACGTTGTTCTGAGAATAATAATATTCGTAGTGATCAGGTAACATGTCTCACCTCATAAAAGACAAATTTACAAAAATATAAGTATATTTATACATAGATTATAGCATGTTTTTATGGTAAAATCAATATGTAAGACGAAAATATTTAATATTTTAGTAAAGGAAGGCAATTCTATGATTACTGAAAGAATATCAAAGCTTCAGGAGCTTAGTAAAGTCAGAGGCAAGGTTCCTGCGGTTCGTCCTCACTTTTGGAGAGATTACCACGGAGCGGCTCTCGGTATGTTTAAAGAGCTTCCGCACGACGAAAAGCTTGTTCGCTCTATGGCTTACGCAATAGAAAATCAACCAATATACGCCTATGACGGAGACAGAATCGGCGGAAGAATATATTATGACCGCGAGCTTCCAATAGAGGAGAACTGTCCCGAGCTTGACTTTAGGACCGAAGCGCATCAGCGGTTTTTAGAGGAGTTCAGCGATGGGGCAGAAATGCTTGAATGTCAGCTTATCACCCGAAACTGTCCGGGACATATATGCTGGTTTTACGATAGAATTTTAAGATACGGCGTTGAAGGCTACCGCCAAAAATTCGTAGATGCGCTTAAAACCGCAAAGGACGAAAAGGCAGAAACCTTTTATCGCGGAGTTATTATAATGCTCGATACGCTTCTTGCGTTCAACGATAAGCATATTGCGGAGTATGAGAAGCTCGGAAACACAGAGCTTGCCGAGCTTATGAAAAAGGTTCCGCGTAAGCCCGCAGAGACCTTCCGCGAGGCTGTTCAGGCATACTTTATGCAGCATATCGTAGTTATGAGAGAAGACGCCCACGGAGGTAACGGTCCGGGAAGGCTTGATTACCATCTTTGGCCCTACCTTTCCCGCGACCTTGAACGCGGAACGGAAACGCTTGAGTCGGCAAAAGAGCTTATCGACGAGCTGTTTTTACGTATAGATGAGCGTATACACAATAAAGATACCTGGGTTGAAACCATTGTTGTAGGCGGAACTCATCCAAACGGTGAATCTGCGGTAAACCCGCTCACTTATATAATGATACAGTCGGTAATGGACCTTAATATCACCCATCCGGCGGTATATATAAGACTCCCCGAAAATCCACCGGAAGAGCTGGTTTCGATGGCGGCTAAATTTATGCTTTCGGGTAACAACCGAGCACAGATTCTTTACGATAAAACGGTAATAGACGCGCTTTTAAAGAGCGGTGTCGAGTACAGAGACGCCGTTGAATACGACTGCGGCGGCTGTATGGAGATCGGACTTCAGGGAATGAGCTCCGATTTCCTCTGGGTAGGCTGGCAGAACATCCCGAAGATGCTTGAGCTTATGATAACAAACGGTCTCTGTCTTGTAAGCGGAAAGCAGTATTCGTTATTCAAATTTGGCGGACTTGTAAGCTATAATTGCTTTGAGGACTTCTATCGCGATTTTATTAAAGAGGCGGGAAGAATTACAAACGCATACCTTCGTGAGCAGGACATATACAGTGAGGTTTCGGAAAGAAACCGTCCCACATATCTTATATCGAGTATGCTTGACGACTGCCTTGCTCGCGGAAGAAATATGCATGCAGGCGGAGCAAGATACCACGATTACGGCGCATCTCAGCTTGGAATGCCTAATGCCGCGGACGGACTTTTCGCAATCAAAAAGGCGGTATTTGATGATAAAATCTGTACCGCAGAGGAGCTTGTAAGCGCGCTGAAGGCTGATTTTAAAGGATATGACGTTCTTAAGGCAAAGCTTAAAAATATTCCTAAATACGGAATGGACAACGACGAGGCAGATGAGCTTGCCGTACGTCTTATGAGCGATTTTTCCGATATGTTCCTTAATTACCGCACACGCTTTGGCGGAAAGGGAAAGCCGGTAATACTTACGTTTGTATTCTCTCCGGAGGCGGCAAAGGTGCTCGGTGCAACCGCAGACGGAAGAAACGCTCACCAGAACGTTGCTCACGGAGTTACGCCGTACAGCGCATCTATGAAAAACGGACTTACGGCGGCTGTAAACTCCTGTGGAAAGCTTCGCTTTGATAAGTTCTCCGGCGGCGCTTCCACAATGTGGGATTTCGACGCATCCTTTGCATCGGAAGAGCTTATAAAAGCCGTTCTTAAATCATTTTTTGAAATGGGCGGACAGATTTTCCAGGGAAACACTACACCGGTCGAGGAGCTGCTTAATGCAAAGAAAAATCCCGAAAACTACGAGCATCTCGTTGTTCGCGTAGGCGGATATTCCGCAAGATTCGTTCATCTTTCAGCCGATCTTCAGGATGAAATAATAAACCGTATGCGCCACGCAAGATAAATTAATACTGAAAGCTCTCCGTTTTAAGCGGGGAGTTTTCTTTTTCGGTGCTTGACACTGTGCAATACGTGTGGTATAATTAAGAAAAACTGTATTTGAAAGGAAAAAAGAAAAATGGAACCGAAGGATTATACGGTTGTAAAAATTGAGGGCGAGTATGCACATCTCCGTGCCGACGGAGAGGAAGATACACTGTTTATTGCTATGGCGCTCCTTCCGCCCGGTGTTGACGCGGGAACAAGACTGCACTACGAAATGCTGAGCTATACCGTTATTGAATAAAACACAAAAACAAGCGGAGATATTTTAGAGGAAGTCGGCGTATTATTTACGGTAGAAATTCAGGCGTCAATGAACTAAGATCTTTTTTTGGTTGACAAAAGTTTTTCACTGTGTTATAATATAGCCGTATTAAATTTTAATATATAAAGCGAGGGATTATTATGAAACATCCGGCATTTGACAGATTACCCAAAAAGCTTACCATTTCTTTTCCTATGTGGATGATCTACGCTACAAAAGGAGAGTATTCACCCTACTACGATATCGATAAGGTAATGCGTGAGCATGTGGAGCGCGGTTTTAACTGTATGCGTATCGATAGCGGAGCGGGAGTTATGCATGACCTTAGCGGAAACCTTCGCGAGCCGTTTGATATGACCGATATATTTGGAGAGTACGAGCTTATTCCGCGTCAGCAGCATATGCTCGGAGACGGCGGTAAATGCGACCTGCTTGGTAGACTTATTAAGCTGTTTGAGTCGGCAAAAAAACACGGTATTTACGTTATTTTATCCCAGTGGTACTATCTGCATACCTATTGGTTTCAGAAGGTGGGAGATCCGGTATGCGACGAGCTTTTCGCCCTGCCGCCCGAAAAACGATTCGATGCGTTCAAAATGTTTTGGCACTATATCCTTTTAGAGCTTGAGAAAAGAGACCTTGACGGGCAGATAGCCTACGTTGAAGTATTTAATGAAGCGGACGACCACCCATTCTTGTGCGGTGAAAACGGCAGATGGGGCTCTATAAGAGAAATTCCTGACGCACAGGCAGAGTTTTACAGAAAACAGCACGAGGACGCTATCACCTGGCTTCGTGAAAGACACCCGAACACTCTTTTTGCGTACGATAACACAACTGTTGACGGCGCGGAAAAAAATATGCCGGGCAATGCCCAGATTTACAGCTTCCATTCCTACTATTTGTGGGCACTCTATAATGACGTACTGAAAGGACACGGCGAGTGGTTTAAGCATGAAATAACACCCGACGATGTTAAAAAGTCAAGAGAAGGCAGACGTCCGACGGGAGAAGATTGGTATCAGCGTGTAGCTCAGTTTAACGACCTCGATTATTCGTATCTTCCCGAAATAGAGAAGTCGCTTGGTGAAATTTTCTTACAAAATAAAGAGATCTATGCCGCCAAACGCGACAGGAGTCTTAACCTTGCGGTTCGTCTTGCGGGCGATAAAATGCCTATCGTTATGGGCGAGGGCGTAAGCTATATATGCTCAAAGAAGATTTTATGGGAAGAAAAATCCGAGGAGTATTGGAAGTTTGTTAAAGAAGGACTTGCACGATTTAAGGAAAATAACGTGTGGGGAACAGTAATACGCACCTGCTGCGGTCCTGAGGATCCGTGCTGGGATATGTGTGCAGATAAGCTCCTTGAGTTAAACAAATTCTTCCTTGAAGATTAAAGCTTAGGTATTTTTACGTTATTTAAGGATCATAATAACTTGGAAATCCTTCGGTAACGGAACGGAGAAAAAATTGGGAAAATTCAGCGGTATTTTAATTTGTACCGATCTTGACGGTACGCTATACAGAAACGATAAATCCATTTCACCCGAAAATAAGGAAGCGATAGAGTATTTTAAACGCGAGGGCGGCTGTTTTACCTTTATTACGGGACGTATGCCGTACTATTCGCTTGACGCTTACCGCGCGGTAAAACCTGACGTTCCGTTTGGCTGTAATAACGGCGGCGGAGTGTACGACGGAGAGACGAATAAGTATATCTGGACGTGCGGTATATCTTCCGACGTTTTAGAGCCGGTGGAGAGCGTTGATGAACGCTTCTCAGACGTTGGCATTCAGCTTTGCGGCTTTGAAAACACATATTTTGCCAAGGAAAACGAAACG
>JAZRDX010000167.1:0-19607 GCA_045660565.1 Eubacteriales bacterium | reverse complement strand
CTTCGAAACCCTTATAAAAGTAATGCGCGGTATTGCACGCAACGGCAAAGTAACGGCAGCGGAGCTTTTTCGCCGCCGTTATCTGTTCTTTTATAGCCTTAAGCGGCGACAGGGGTGCGGTTAAACGGATGTTTTTTGTGTTTGAAGCTGCCTCTTTTGACAAGTCGGATTTGCGCGTGCGGGGTGCGGTTAAACGGGTGTTTTTTGTGTTTGAAGTTGCCTCTTTTGACAAGTCGGATTTGCGCGTGCGGGGTGCGGTTAAACGGGCTTTTTTTATATTTGGCTTTTTCCCGTTTGATAAAATAAATTCGCTCCTAGCGGGGGTATGGGGTGCGTTGAAAACGCATAAGGAGACGTGCTCCGCATCGCATTTTGCATCGGTGTACAGTATAATCCTGCGCATAAGCTCGGCTGTCGCGGCGGGGCCCATTCCTCCGATTATACATACGTCAAAGGGGGTGTTCTTTGCTCTGAAAAACATTTATCCGGTGTAAAAACGGTGTGTGGATAAGGGGTTAATAGATAAACGCGTTAAAGAGCCTTGAGAGAAGTCCGAAAAAGCTTATTCTGCCCACGTCCTCTGCCGCCTTTATCGGAATTTCCGCTAAAACGGTGTCTCCTACGGCGTATTTTACAGTGCCTATAACGTCTCCCGCCTTGATAGGTGCGGTTACCTTTTCGGGGAGCAGGATTTCCTCTTTGATTTTGCCCGCGTTTCCCTTGTCGGTTAACGTTTCATAGCCCTCGTAGGTTAATGAAAGGGTATTTTTGCCGCCGCCGATAACCTCGATTTCCTTTGGCTCGGCAGGGCTGAAGCTTTCGTATGTAAAGTTTGCAAATCCGTAGTCGAAGAGCTTTTTCGCTATCTCGTTTCGCGAGTCGCGTGTGCTTGCGCCCATTACAACGCAGATAAGCTGCATACCCCCACGCTTTGCGCTTGCGCTGATGCAGAATTTAGCTTTGGAGGTGGAGCCGGTCTTAAGACCGTTCGCGCCTTGGTAAAATCTTATTAAACGGTTGGTGTTTGTAAGACCGAACTGACCGCCGCGTATACTGTCCATCCAGATAGAGGAGTATTCAAGGATTTTTTCGTGCTTTGTGATAAGCTCGCGGCTCATAATGGAAATATCGCGTGCCGATATAACGTGGTTTACCGTCGTGTCGTCAAGACCGTTTGTGTTTTCAAAACTTGTGTGCGTCATTCCAAGCTCTGCCGCTCTTTGGTTCATAAGAGAAACGAACGCTTCCTCGCTGCCGCTTATATGCTCGGCAAGAGCAACGCAGGCGTCGTTTGCCGAAGCAACGGTAACGCACTTAAGCAGCTCGCTTACCGTCATCTGCTCGCCCGGCTCGAGGAATACCTGCGAGCCGCCCATTTTTGCCGCGGTTTCGCTTACCGTTACAAGCTCGTCTGCCGAGATTTTGCCGCTGTCTATCGCTTCCATAACGAGAAGCATGGTCATTATCTTTGTAACCGACGCGGGGGGCAGGGGGGCGTCCGCGTTCTTTTCGTAGAGAACGGTACCCGTTTCGGCTTCTATAAGAATAAGCGCCCTCGCGTCGCTCTCGGCGGTAAACTGCGCAAACGCGTCGGAAACGCCGGAGGGGGCGTCGGAATCGGTGTCTGAAATTAAGCCCGACTGACTGTCGGTTTCAGAGGGCGGGGTACCGTCGGAGCTTATCGAGGCGTCGGGAATATCCGCGCCGCCCGCGAAGGAGAAAAGCGGTGTAAGCATAGTAAGCGCAAGAAAAACGGCAAGAAATGCATAGAATTTTTTCATAGGGGAATTTCCTTTCAATCTTCTCAGTCTTTTTTCACATAATATGATAAAAGACCGTAAAATAGAACGGATAAGAGTGCGCGGCTGCATCATTTCGCACGGTGGAGATACGGCTTTCGCGAGCAGAAAGCAGCCTTGCTTTTCGCGCGCGCATAATTTTTTCGAAAATCGGTTGATTTTTTGGAAGTCTTGTGGTATAATAAGAAAAATACTATATTATTTTATAAATAATAAAAATACAGAGGTAAAAGTATGAGCTTTATTAAAAAGCACGCCGACGCTTTTCTCGGTGCCGGTATCGCGATAGTTCTTTTTCTGGCTGTCTTTATATATCAGGGCTTTGCCAAATACGGTCTTTCCGTTCCGTTTTGTTATTTTGGCGGAGACGATTTTTCGAGTATTGTAACTACAAAGCTTGTCGAGGAAAGCGGCTGGTTCTGGTTTAACGACAGAATAGGAGCGCCGTTCGGTGCGACCGCGTTCGATTTTACGGCAAACGTACTTCTGAACTTTGATATTGTCGTTGCCAAAATAATTTCGTGGTTTGTTAATGATGCGATAGCCGCAACCAATCTTCGTTATATCCTTATCTTTCCTATGTGTGGAATATCTGCCTTTTATGTGCTGCGCACGCTTAAGATCAATAGGGTTATATCGGTATTCGGCGCGTTAATTTACGCATTAACACCGTATATATTTTACAGGAGCATAAACCACTTTTCCCTTTCAACTGCGTATTTTATTCCCCTTTCGGTGCTTCTCTGTATCTGGGCGATATATTCTGAAGAAAACGAAGGGTATCTTAAGCTTAATAAAGCCTTTTTTAAAAACAAGAAAAACGTTCTTACCCTGATTTTTTCGCTGCTTATAGCGAATAACGGAATAGGCTACTACGCGTTCTTTACCTGCTTTTTCCTCTGTGTAGTTGCGCTTTGCAACCTTATAACTACCAAAAAATGGAAGAGCGTCGTCGCTCCTATGAAAACGGTACTGATGATAGTCGCATTTCTCTTCCTCGCGCTTTTACCCGCGCTTATCTACGGAATGATAAACGGCGGCGGAGCAGGTGCGGTAGTAAGAGGTATAGAGGGAGCGGAGATTTACGGACTTAAGATAGCTCAGCTCTTTATACCGATCGACTCCCACGGAATAGGCATTATTCAGAAGCTTATGAACTTCTACAACACCTATATGCCGCTTGTAAACGAAAACCAGGGAGCGTATCTCGGTATATTCGGAATAATAGGATTTCTTCTGTCGCTCCTTTACCTTGTTAAGAGAGACAAGGGAGAAGAGGACGGGGACAGACTTCTTTACATGCTTTCGAGAATGAATCTCTTTGCGATACTTTTAGCGACCATCGGCGGTTTTTCAAGCCTTATTTCTCTTGTATTCCAGATGATAAGAGGCTACAACAGAATTTCTATATTCATTATGTTTATCAGCGTTCTCTTTCTCTGCCTCGTGCTTCAGAGGGTATGGGATAAAAGAGAAACGCTCTTTAAGAGTGAGAAAACGAAAAAGGCTCTCACAGCGGTAGCTTTAGCCGTAATGTCTCTTTCGGTGCTTGAGCTTCTTCCCACCTACGGAGCGCGCGACGGAATGTTTGAATATACAAAGGCGCAGTACGAATCGGACAAGGCATTCGTCAGCGATATAGAGGAAACGCTTGGCGAAAACGCGATGGTATTCCAGCTTCCTTACCATCAGACACCCGAGGCGGGACCTGTAAACAATATGGTGGATTACCACCTCTACGCGGGCTACATTAACTCCGAAACTCTTCGCTGGAGCTACGGCGTAACCAAGGGACGCGCTGAGGACGCATGGATTCGCAGTGTTTCCTGCCTGCCGCCGAAGGATATGCTTGATATGATATGTAAGGCGGGCTTTACCGGACTTTATATAGACGCAAGAGCATATACCGAAGCCGACCTCAAGGTCTTGAGCGACAGCTTTGCGCCGCTTATCGGAGAGGCTAAGATCAGCGCAAACGGAAACCTCCGCTTCTATGACCTTAGAGAATATATTGCGGTTAACGGAATCACGGTTGACGAGACGGTGTACGCGCTTCCCGCCGAAAAGGACATCTACGGAGCCGCGCAGATGTATATTACGGGAGATCATTCGACGGGATATAACAGCTATATTCTCGGAAAAGACGCCACCGTTTTCGGACCGTATATCCCTCTTGCGGTTGGTAAATATACAGTAACTGTTTGCGGCAGCGGTCTTACCGCGGCGGAATACGACGTAGCCCTCGATCGGGGCGCAAGATTACTTGCTACCACCGAAATATCAAGAAGCGATACCGAGATAACGTATGAGATAGAGGTTACCGAGGCGGCTTCGGCATCGGAATTCAGACTGTATAATAAAACCGACGGCAAGATAGAGTTTAACAGAATTGAAATTGTAAGAAAATAATAAATAAAAAACAAAATCCCATTCAAATTCAGTACAGCCGTTAAGGACGGCGGAAAGAGAAGGAAAAATTATGAAGGTAGTTCTTTTGGCAGGAGGATACGGAACGCGTATATCGGAGGAGTCGCAATATAAACCGAAGCCGATGATAGAGATAGGCGGCAAGCCGATACTCTGGCATATAATGAAGGAGTATTCCTACTACGGATTTAACGAGTTTATTATCTGCGCGGGCTACAAGCAGCACGTTATAAAGGAGTGGTTTGCGGATTATTTCCTGCATACCTCCGACGTTACCTTTGATTTTACCGAGGGACATAAAACCATTATACACAATATGTACGCCGAGCCGTGGAAGGTAACGGTTGTAGATACCGGTCTTAACACTATGACGGGAGGCCGTATAAAGCGAATTCAGCCGTATATCGGAAACGAGCCGTTTATGATGACCTACGGAGACGGCGTTTGCGACGTAAACGTTTCCGAGCTTGTTAAGTTCCATAAGGCTCACGGAAAGATAGCGACGCTTACCGCGGTAATGCTTGAGCAGCAGAAGGGCGTTCTTGACATAGGCGGAGACAACGCGGTTCATTCGTTCAGAGAAAAGAGCGTAACCGACGGCTCTCCGATAAACGCGGGATATATGGTTCTGAACCCCGAGATATTCGACTACATAGACGGCGACGATACGGTATTTGAAAAGAAACCGCTTGAAAAGCTCGCCGCCGAGGGAGAGCTTATGTCCTACATGCACAAGGGCTTTTGGCAGTGTATGGATACCAAGCGCGAGATGGATATGCTTGAAAAGCTCTATTCCAGCGGAGAAGCTCGCTGGAAGAAGTGGGATTAAATCAAAAAGAAAAATCTCTGAGCTGTTTATATAAAAAATCTCTAAGCCGGTTATAAGAAATCTATTTAGGTGTAAACCTTAAGAATCTCGAGGTACGACGGATTGGAACAGATATGGTCAATATATTAAAACGTCGAAAGATAGACGCGACAAAGGGCCCTATTCTTTCGCAGCTTATAGCCTTTGCCATTCCGATAGCGGTCGGCGGATTTATTCAGACGCTGTTTAACGCGGCGGATATGATGGTACTCGGAAGGTTCGCGTCAAGCATTCAGGTTGCCGCGATAGGAGCAACCACGACGATAATAAACCTGCTCGTGAATACCTGCATAGGTCTTTCTACGGGAGCGCAGGTCGTAATCTCTCAAACCATCGGAGAAAGGGACGGGGAGAGGATACGGAAGGCTGTTAATACAACCCTATGGATTTCCATTATTCTCGGCGCGATTATTACACTTCTTTCGGTAATATTTTCCGAAACGCTCCTTGTAAAGACGAACTGCCCTGCCGAGTGCTTTGACGACGCGGTGGTTTATATGAAGATATATTTTGCCTCAACGCCGGCTATGATGATATATAACTACGGAGCGTCGGTCATTCGCTCGTCGGGAGACTCAGAGCGTCCGCTTTATTATCTTATTGCCGCAGGCGCGCTCAACGTAGTGCTGAACTTCATTTTATGTGTGGTTCTGCCGCAAAAGGTTATGGCGGTAGCTATCGCGACGCTTGCGTCTCAGGTGCTCGGAGCGGTGTTGGTGGTTATTCACCTTCTTCGCGCGGAAGGACCGTGTAAGCTTAAGCTTAAAGGCTTTTTGCCCGACGGTGGAATGCTTGCGAGAATGATGATAATAGGAATCCCTACCGCGCTTAATTCCTCGCTGTTTTCGATTTCAAATCTCCAGATACAGTCCGCTATCAATTCGCACGGAGCTTCCGCAACAGCGGGAAACGCGGCGGTATCAAGTATAGAGGGCTTTATCGGTTGCTTTAACAACGCGATAGGAACGTCCGCGCTTACCTTCGTCGGACAGAACTACGGAGCAAAAAACACCGAGAGAATAAAAGAGACGGTGCTGAAAAGCATACTGCTCGCTGCTGTTGTCGGTATAGTGGTAGGAAACCTGTTCGTGCTTTTCGGCAGACCTATGCTGAGACTTTTCCTGCCGCAGGACGTAACCGCGGTAGAAATAGGTATGATACGAATAAAGTACCTTATGCGAGTGTATTTTATTCTTATGATCTCCAACGTATTTGCAAGCGCACTGAACGCATTCGGATATTCGTCGGTGTCAATGGCAACGTCGATAATAACCGTTCTCGGACTCCGCGTTCTTTGGATGGAATTTGTTTATCCTCACTTTTTAACGTTTGAAAATCTTATCATCTGCTATGCGGTTTCCTGGACGCTTAAATGTCTGTCAACCGGTGTGTTTTTCTTAGCGATATGCCCTAAAAGGTTTAAAAAGCTGAGAGCGGCTTTAGCCGCCGCGACAGATGAGAAGGAGTCAGAAGACGGAGCCGTGTCTGAAACAGAGAGCGAAGCTTCCGTGTAAACAAAAGACGGGGCCGTATTTGAAACAGAGAGCAAAGCTGCCGTGGAAACAAAAGACGGAGCCGTATCGGAAGCAGAGAGTGAAGCAGGTTCGAAAACGGAGAGCAAGGTCATTATATAAACAGTGGAAAAATAGTCCGCAGAAGCGGTGTGAATAAAATAATTTAATAATCTCATTACCTCGTTATTCTTAAAAACGCAGAATGTTTTTACATAGCCGCGAAATTTAAAAATCTAAGTGCGACGGATAGGAATAAATATGATTAACATTTTAAAACGCAGAAGCATTGACGCAACAAAAGGACCTATTCTTTCACAGTTTATTCTGTTTGCGCTTCCGATAGCGATAGGCGGAATTATACAGTCGCTGTTTAATGCGGCGGATATGATAGTCCTCGGAAATTACGCATCAAGCGTGCAGGTGGCTTCCGTTGGAGCGACGACGGTAATAATAAGCTTGCTTATCCAGACCTGTATAGGTCTTTCGGGCGGTGCGCAGGTCGTGCTCTCGCAGTCGTTCGGAGAGGGAGAGACGGAGAAGATACGTAAGGCTACCAATACCACGCTATGGATAGCTATCGTTCTCGGTATATTGGTTACGGCGGTTGCAATACCGGCTTCCGAGTCGCTTCTCCGTGTAACGAAATGTCCCGATGAATGCTTTGTTGATGCCGCGGCATATCTGAAAATATATTTTGCGGCAGCTCCGGCAATTTTGATATATAACTACGGCGGAGCGATCATCCGCTCCTCGGGAGACTCGCAAAGACCGCTTTACTATCTTATAGCGAGCGGTGTGCTTAACGTTGTACTGAATTTTATTTTATGCATCGTTCTTTCGCAGAAAGTTCTTGCGGTCGCGATAGCAACACTTGCTTCGCAGGTGCTCGGCGCGGCGCTGGTAATTATTCACCTTGTAAAAACGGAAGCTCCGTGCAGGCTTACTCTTAAAGGCTTTTTGCCTGACGGAAAAATTCTTTCGAAAATAATGCTGATCGGAATTCCGAGCGCACTTAGCTCGGCGCTTTATCCTCTTTCAAATATGCAGATACAGTCCGCTATAAACTCCTTCGGATATTCTGCGACGGCGGGAAACGCCGCGGCAACCAGTATAGAGGCGTTCGTTTTCTGCTTTAACGGAGCGGTAGGAACCGCGGCTCTTACCTTCGTCGGGCAGAACTACGGGGCGAAAAATCCTGAAAGAATACGGGAAACGGTAAGAAAAGGACTTTTGGTCGCGGTAGCTACGGGTTTTGTTCTCGGCTATCTTTGCTTATTCCTCGGACGCTTCGCGCTTAAAGCGTATCTTCCGGAGGACGTCGAGGCTATATCGTACGGAATGGTAAGATTTAAATATCTTATGACGGTTTTTTTCATTACCACGTTTGGAAATATTTTATCAAACGTTCTCGCCGCTTTCGGCTATTCAGTGCTTGGAATGGCTAACTCTCTGGTATCGGTAATCGGACTGCGTATGATATGGATGGCGTTTGTTTTTCCGAGGTATCCTACCTTTGAGGTGCTGTTTCAGTGTTATACTATATCGTGGTCTCTTTCGTCGGTTATTTTTCTGATAATGTTTGCTATTGTGTATCCGAGGAAGATGAAAAGGATGAGGGAATTGACAGATTCCCCACAGCAAGTATGTGCCAAGGCTTGATGAGAGACGCCGTACGGATAAAATTAAAATAAAAGATAAGAAACGGAGAACGGTATGAATTTAAAGGAATTTTATAAAGGAAAAAAGGTGCTTCTTACGGGGCATACGGGATTTAAAGGCTCGTGGCTCTGTAAAATTCTTGCAGGCTTTGGTGCGGATGTTGTCGGTTATTCGCTGACACCGCCCACAAGTCCGTCTCTTTTCGAGATCGCGGATATTGAAAAAGACATTACATCGGTTATAGGAGACGTTACCGATCTTAAAAAGCTTAAGGAGACGTTTGATGCTTATAAGCCGGAGATAGTTTTCCACCTTGCGGCGCAGCCGATAGTAAGAGAAAGCTATAAAAACCCCGTCGGAACGTACGAGACCAACGTAATGGGAACGGTTAATATCCTTGAATGTATCCGCACGTCCGATTACGTTAAGGCGTTTCTGAACGTTACCACCGATAAAGTGTACTTAAACAAAGAATGGGAATGGGGCTACAGAGAAACGGACGAGCTTGACGGATACGATCCGTACTCAAACTCAAAATCCTGCTCCGAGCTTGTTACACACTCCTACAAAAACAGCTTCTTCTCGGACGGCAAGGTCGCAATTTCAACCGCGAGAGCGGGTAACGTTATAGGCGGCGGAGACTTTGCCGCCGACAGAATTATTCCCGACTGCATAAGAGCCGCGGAAGCGAAAAAGGATATAATTGTAAGAAATCCGTACTCCACAAGACCGTATCAGCACGTGCTTGAGCCGCTCTTTGCCTATCTTCTGATAATGGCAAGACAGTACGCAGACGTGCGTTACGCAGGATACTATAACGTAGGCCCCGACGATAACTGTTGCTTTGAGACGGGCGCGCTCGTTGACCTCTTTGTCTCGCAGTGGGGAGAGGGAATGAAGTGGATAAACAAATTCGACGGAGGACCGCACGAGGCAGGCTTTTTAAAGCTTGACTGCTCAAGACTTAAGAGAGAGTTTGGCTGGAAGCCCACGTGGGAGCTTCCGAAATCAATGGAAAAGATCGTTGAATGGAGTAAGCTCTACGTTGGCGGCGCATCGACGGAAACGCTCCGTGCTACGATGGATGCGCAGATAGCGGAGTTTATCGGCGACAGCGAAATTTACGACTAAGCGGGGGCTCCCCGCCTAATGTTGCTAAGGCGAGGTTTTGAGAAAAGATAAATGTTTATTTGTAGGGGAGGATACCCTTCTCCGGAAAACGGACGGACACAGCTTACTCCTACGGATTTGTAAACCGTTTGGTATTTACCGTAGGGCGGCGGTTTACTGCCGCCGCATTTGAACATAAGCAAGTCCTTTTTACAAAACGACCGTTTACTCATAATATTGTCCTAAATAAAAGATTAAAAACATAAAGATACAGAACAAAGGAAGGAAGCAGAAAAATGAAAAACTGGAAAAACGAAGCGGAGGCACGCGACGAGATAAAGGCTCTCGTTACCGAGTACTATAAGGAGTTCAAGACCAAAAAGGAGCCTTTCAAAAAGGGCGACAGAATAAGCTACGCGTCAAGAGTTTTTGATGAAAAGGAAATGTGCGCGCTTACCGACGCTACCCTTGATTTCTGGCTTACCACAGGAAGATTTGCGGAGCAGTTCGAAAAGAATTTCGCAAAGTGGATAGGTGTAAAGCACGCGTATCTCGTAAATAGCGGCTCGTCGGCAAACCTTATCGCGTTTATGGCGCTTACCGCACCCGAGCTTAAGGAAAGACAGATCAAGAGAGGGGACGAGGTAATAACCGTTGCCTGCGGATTCCCCACCACCGTTACCCCCGTGCTTCAGTACGGAGCGGTTCCGGTATTCGTTGACGTTACCGTTCCGCAGTATAACATAGACGTAAGCGCTCTTGAAGCCGCACTCAGCGAAAAGACAAAGGCGGTTATGATAGCTCATACCCTCGGTAACCCCTTCGACCTTTCCGCGGTTAAGAAATTCTGCGAAAAGCATAACCTCTGGCTGGTTGAGGATAACTGCGACGCTCTCGGCTCTCAGTACACGATAGACGGGGAGACGAAGTTCACCGGAACGTGGGGCGATATAGGAACGTCAAGCTTCTATCCTCCGCACCATATGACTATGGGAGAGGGTGGCTGCGTTTATACCAACAACCCGACGCTTTCGAGACTTATCCTTTCCTACCGCGACTGGGGACGCGACTGCATCTGCCCGTCAGGTCAGGATAACTTCTGTAAGCACCGCTTTGACGGACAGTACGGCGAGCTTCCGAAGGGATACGACCATAAGTACGTATACAGCCATTTCGGATATAACCTTAAGGTAACCGATATGCAGGCGGCGATAGGCTGTGAGCAGCTTAAGAAGTTCCCCTCGTTTATTGAACGCCGCCGTCATAACTTTGACAGACTCCGCGCGGCTCTCCTTCCCATTCAGGATAAGATAATCCTTCCCGAGCCTGCGGAAAACAGCCGTCCCTCTTGGTTTGGCTTCCTTATTTCGGTAAAGCCGGAGTGTGGGGTATCCAGAAACGACGTAACTAAGTACATCGAGGACAGAAACGTTCAGACGAGACTTCTTTTCAGCGGAAATCTTACGAGACACCCCTGCTTTGACCAGATAAGAGGAACCGACGCTTACCGCGTTGTCGGAGACCTTAAAAACACCGACTTTATAATGAATAACACCTTCTGGGTAGGAGTATATCCCGGAATGACCGATGAAATGATAGATTATATGGCAGCGGTTATTGCCGAGGCTGTAAATCAGTAAGAAAAAGGACGAGTATATGAAAAAAATAAAATTATTGGATTGTACCCTCAGAGACGGCGGTTATGTAAATGACTGGGAATTTGGACACGGACATTTAATTAACATTTATGAGCGGTTGATAGGAGCCGGAGTAGACGTTATAGAGCTTGGCTTTTTAGACGACAGACGACCGTTTGATATTAACCGCAGCATCATGCCGGATACTGAAAGCGTGCAGCGAATATACGGACAGGTTGATTCAAAAAACACCATGTTAGTAGGTATGATTGACTATGGAACCTGCGATTTAAAATATATTCAGCCGTGTAGCGAAAGTTGCCTTGACGGAATACGCGTAATATTCAAAAAACACATTATGAAGGAAGCGCTGGAATATTGTGCGGCGCTAAAGAAGCTCGGATATAAGGTTTTTGCTCAGCTGGTCTCAATAACCAGCTATTCCGACGAGGAGCTGATGCAAGTGATTGAGCTTGTGAACGAGGTAAAGCCTTATGCTGTTTCCATGGTAGATACTTATGGACTGCTTCATCCTAAGGATTTACTGCATTATTACGATGTTTTGGATAAACACGTTTGCGATGAGGTCGTAATAGGTTTTCACGCGCACAATAATTTCCAGCTTGCGTATGCAAACGTGCTTGCGTTTTTAGAGAAAGAAACAAAGCGGGAAATACTTGTTGATGCAACAGTTTACGGAATGGGAAAAAGCGCAGGAAACGCTCCGATAGAGCTGGTTATGATGGAGCTTAACAAAAATTACGGTTGCCATTATGACGTCAATGCTGTTTTGGAGGCAACGGAAGAAAGCGTTATGGATTTTTATGCCAGAAGTCCGTGGGGCTATAAACCGTTCTACTATTTGTCTGCGGCAAATAAATGTCATCCGAATTACGTTACCTATTATCAAGACAAAATGAATTTATCCGTTTCAAAGATAAATAAAGTTCTTGGAAATATTGAACCGGAAGACAAAAAGCTTTTATATGATAAGCAAACAGCCGAAAGGATTTATAACGACTTTGCCGAAAGCGTTTTTGATGACGGAGAAAATTACGAAGCCCTGAAAAGTAAGCTTTATAAAAGAAACATTTTGGTTATAGGTCCGGGAAAAAATATTAAGCTTCAAAAAAACAAGGTGCTGAAATATATACAGGAAAATACACCTTTTATTATTTCTATAAACTATATCCCGGATATTTGCTCCGCTAATGCGGTTTTTGCCACAAAAAGAACCAGATGGCAGCAGATGGCAGACGTTTTATACGAGGAAAAAAATAAGGACGTAGAGATTATAGCAACATCTGATATTGAGGCTAAGGGTAAAGCCTTCTCGTATGTTTTTGACAGAGAGCCGCTTCTTGAGAAAAAAGAAAAGATAGTTGACAATTCATTTTTAATGCTGTTAAAAGTACTGAAAAACTGCGGTGTTACGGCGGTTGCATGCGCAGGGCTTGACGGGTACTCCGACAAGGAGGACAACTATTTCAATCCTAAAATGGAGTACGGCTTTGTAAAAGACGAAGCAGAGCATTTGAACAATCACATGAGAGAAGCGTTTCACGAAACGTATAAGGATATTAAGCTGGAATTTGTAACATATTCCCATTATGCAGAGGTCGAAGACTGTCATAGTGGAGCATTTTAAAAAAGGAGTTAAGGTATGAAGGTTCGGGTTGCGGATTATATTGCAGAGTTTTTGGTTTCACATGGAGTAACGCATAATTTTATGGTTACGGGCGGAGGAGCGATGCAGCTTGACGACGCTTTTGGACATCACAAGGGACTTAAAAATATTTTTAACCATCATGAGCAGGGTTGCGCTATTGCCGCAGAGGCGTATGCGCGTGTTACCGGAAAAATTGCAAGCGTATGCGTAACAAGCGGTCCCGGCGGTACTAATGCAATTACAGGAGTGATGGGCGGTTGGTTAGATAGCATACCTATGTTTATCGTTTCGGGACAGGTAAAGAGGGAAACCACGCTCTGGGCTGTTCCGGAGCTTAATTTGCGGCAGTTCGGAGATCAGGAATTTGATATTATTAATTCCGTATCCAATATGACTAAATATGCGGTAATGATAATGGAGCCTACGGAAATTGCATACCACCTGGAAAAGGCGTGGCACCTTGCAAATTCCGGAAGAAAAGGACCTGTTTGGTTAGATATACCGCTTGATGTTCAGGGTGCGAAGGTTGAGACAGAGGAATTAAAGCATTTCGATTTAAACGGCGAAGCGCCCGAGGCTTCGGTCAAGGGAATTACCGAGACAGACGTTAAGAATATTCTTGAAAAAATCGAGAAGGCAAAGGCTCCGCTTATTTTTGCTGGATACGGAGTGAGACTTTCCGGCTCTGAAGAGCTGCTGTTAAAGCTGATAGAAAAGCTTCAGATACCGGTTGCGGTAGCATGGAACTCCGGAGATTTGGTAGCGTATGACAACAAATATTACGCCGGCTCTCCGAGCAGAGAGGGTACGCGCGGCAGCAGCTTTATCGTGCAGAACTGCGACCTTATTATTGTGCTTGGAAGCAGAATGAATATCAGAACAATAACCTACAACAAACGCGATTTTGCAAAAAACGCATATAAGATAATGATTGATATAGACGAGCAGGAGCTGTTGAAGCCCACGTTTGTGCCGGATATGCCGATTCACGCTGACGTGAAACAGGCTATTGAAAAGCTTTTGGATAGCAGCTATACCCCTCAGGAAACACATAAGCCCTGGGTTGCATGGTGCAGAAAAATGGTGGAAAAATATCCTGCGTGCCTGCCGGAGTACCATAATACGGAAAAGTTATTGAATCCATACGTGTTTGTCGATCAGCTTTTTGCAAGCATGACAGATACCGACGTTATGACTCTTGGAAACGGAAGTGCCTGCGTAATGACCTTCCAGGGAGCTAAAATAAAACAGGGGCAGAGGATGTTTACAAACTCCGGCTGCGCTTCTATGGGATACGGTACGCCGGCAGCGTTAGGTGCTGCTGTTGCGCGTCAGGAAGAAAACGGACGTGTTATATGTATAGACGGAGACGGAAGCCTTATGATGAATCTCCAGGAGCTGGAAACCATTTCATATAACAAGCTGAACGTCAAGCTGTTTATTTTAAATAACAGTGGTTATCATTCAATCAGACAGACGCAGAGAAATTTATTTAAGCCGCCGCTTATCGGACTTGATGCGGATACGGGGGTAGGTTTCCCGAATTGGGAATATCTCGCAAAAGCGTTTGACTTTGAGTATTATGAAACGTCAAACGAATCAAATTCGATGGAAACCATTAAAGCGGTGTTGAATGCCGAGGGACCGGTGATTTGTAACGTAATAGTGGATCCCGAGCAAAATTTTGTACCGAAGCTTTCCTCTAAGGTTTTGCCGGACGGCTCTATTGTATCTCCGTCTATGGACGATATGTTCCCGTTTTTACCGAGAGACGAATATGAATCAAACCGTTATTTTTGCGAGGAATGAGCATGTCGAGGCTTTTGATATTTGATTTTGACGGAACGCTGGTAGATACAATAACAGATGTAGGGATTTGTTTTAATTCAGCGTTAAAGGAATGTGGCTTTCCGGAGCATCCGCTGGAGCGGTTTGCTGATTTTGCGGGAGGAAACTTGGAAACGGTAGTATCAAAAATGCTCCCGCCGGACCTGAGAACCACGGAGAATATAGACGCTGTAAAGACGGTATACAGACAGGCGTATTTAAAAAGCGAAAAACCGAACACCGTTCCCTATGCGGGAATAATGGAATTGCTGTATGAGCTAAAAGCAGAAGGGTATAAGCTTGCGGTTAACTCGAACAAGGGGCAGCAGCTTCTTGACGATATGGTAGAAAAGCTTTTTGAACCGGGATTTTTTGATTCTGTCGTTGGCTATCTTGAGACTCGCCCGTCCAAGCCGGATCCGTACGGTGTTTACATGATATGTGATGAATGCAACTGCGCTGTGAGGGATTCGGTATACATAGGAGACGGAAAAAGCGACGTTGTTACGGCGGCAAACGCCGGCATTCCGTGTGTTTACGTACAGTGGGGACAGGGAAAGATGAGCGAATGGGAAAACGACTATCGTGCTACCGTTGTAGACACTGTTGAAAAATTAAAAAAAGTATTAATGGAGAAAAAATAAGTGAGTACTGAAACAATGAAGCGAGCGGTTATAACCGGGCCCACGGGTGCGGTCGGAACGGCTCTTTGTCAAAAGCTTATCTCCGAAGGATTTAAGGTTTATGCGGTTTGTCGCGAAGGCTCCGCAAGAGAAAAAAATATCCCCGCAGAGGCGGAAAGGGTTTACTGCGACCTTAAAGACATCTCCTCCTTGCCGGAAAAAATCGAAAGGGCTGACGTCTTTTATCACCTTGCGTGGGAAAATACCGTCGGTGCGGGCAGAAACGATATGCTCTCGCAGACGGAAAACATAAAGAATACCCTTTTGGCGGTAAAGGCGGCAAAAGCCCTCGGCTGCGAATGCTTTATCGGCGCGGGCAGCCAAGCGGAATACGGACGGCACGCCGAGCCGCTTCGCGCGGATACTCCCTGCTTTCCCGAAAACGGATACGGTATGGCTAAGCTGTGCGCCGGACAGATGAGCAGGGTGCTGTGCAGAGAGCTTAACATAAGACACGTGTGGGCGAGAATTTTAAGCGTGTACGGCCCGTGCGACGGAGAACGCTCTCTTATATCGCTTATAATCAGAACGCAGAAAAGCGGCGAGGATACACCTCTTACAAAGGGTGAGCAGATGTGGGATTACATCTTTTCCTACGATGCCGCCGAGGCGCTTTACCTGATGTATGTTAGCGGCAGAGACGGAGCGGTCTATCCGCTCGGAAGCGGAGATATAAGACCTCTTTGTGAGTATGCCTGCGAGCTTAAAGAGGCGGTCGGGGGAAGCGGAAAGCTTCTGTTTGGAGAAATCCCCTACGGAAAAGAGCAGGTTATGTATCTCGGCGCCGATATAACCGATATGCAGAGCGACCTTGGCTTTACTCCGAAATACACATTTAAAGAGGGAATAAAAATCACGGTAGATAAGTACGGCTCACAGTAAAAAAGTGTGTCGCTATTAAACATAAAAGCGAGGAAAGGAAAAGGACAGAATGAAAAAAATCAGTATTTTAGTACCTACCTATAACGAGGAAGAAAACGTAGAGCCGCTTTCCGAGGCGATAATCGCAGAGCTTGACGCTCTTCCGCAGTACGACTATGAAATCGTATTCATAGATAACGATTCAAAGGACACCACCCGCCCGAAGCTGCTTGGGCTTTGTAAGAAAAATCCGAAGATAAAAGCGATATTCAACGCAAAAAACTTCGGTCAGTTTAACTCCCCGTTCTACGGTCTGCTTCAGACAACGGGAGACTGTACTATTTCGATGTGTGCCGATTTTCAAGATCCGGTAGAGATGATACCGAAGCTTATAAACGAGTGGGAAAAGGGTTATAAAATAGTTACCGCTATCAAAACCACGAGCAAGGAAAACCGCATGATGCGTTTTCTCCGTACCTGCTACTATAAGGCTATCAAGAAGATGTCAAACGTTGAGCAGATAGAGCATTTTACCGGCTTTGGACTTTACGATAAGTCCTTTATAAACGTTCTCCGCGAACTTGACGATCCGATGCCGTTCCTTCGCGGAATAGTTGCGGAGCTTGGATTTAGAAGAAAGGAAATACCGTACGAGCAGGCAAAGCGCCGCGCGGGTAAAACTCATAATAACTTCCTTACTCTTTACGATGCGGCGATGCTCAGCTTCACCTCGTATACCAAAATCGGTATGAGAATAGCAACCATAATAGGCTTCCTCACCTCGTTTGTAAGTGTTTTCATAGGACTTGTTTACTTTGTATTAAAGCTTGTTAATTGGGACGATTTCAATGCCGGAAGCGCACCGATACTTATAGGTGTATTTATTCTCGGCGGTATTCAGATGTTCTTTACCGGACTTCTCGGCGAATACGTGCTTAACATAAACTCCAGAATACTTAAAAGACCTCTTGTCGTAGAGGAAACGAGACTTAATTTCGAAGGCTACGTGCTTCCCGAAAGCTATGAGGTAAGCGGCAAGGAAGCAGAGACGGCGGAAAAGTCTTCCGACAGCGCAGAAACCGAAGAAAACGGCGAAAAAGCGGAAGAAGAAATTCAGGAAATCGAAGCTGCGGAGGACTCCGCAACCGAAACCGCGGAAGAAGCTAACGAAGAAAAGGACGGGGAGACCGCTGACGTCGAAAAGGCGGTCGTAAACGACACCGAGGACAAAACGGAAGAATAAAGAAAAATGAATAAAGAATCGATTAAACAGTTTATAAAATTCGGGCTTGTGGGTGTCTCAAACACGCTTATTTCGGAAATAGTTTACTCAGTTTCTACGCTTTGGGTACACTATATCTTTGCGAATGTGCTGGCGTTTATCATCAGCGTGCTTAATGCATATATTCTCCAGAATATATTTGTTTTTAAGCAAGAAGAAGGGTTTGAAAAGCGCGTTTGGTGGCAGGTGCTTTTAAAAACCTACACCGCATACGCTTTCACCGGACTGTTGCTTAGCAGTCTTTTGCTCTTTCTATGGATAGACATTATAAAGATAGAACGCTTTACCGTATTTATAACCGATTTTGTAAATAGGATAGGAATACCTGCGGAGAACAGATATATCGCTGAAATTCTTGCACCTATTCTTAATATTGTTGTAAACGTACCGATAAACTTCGTGATAAATAAGTTCTGGGCGTACCGCCAGAAAAAGGGCGATGACGTTGAGGGCGCGGAGCCGGAGGAAGAAAATCAATGACTGCGGGTGAGATAAACGGAGCGCTTCTCGCGTACCTCGGAGACGCGGTGATAGAGAGACTTGTGCGTAAAAAGCTTATACTTGACGGCGGCAGTCTTTCGGATATTAATAAGGTTGCAGACAGCCTTGTTCGCGCAGGCTCTCAAAGTAAGGCGGCGGATAAAATACTTCCTCTTCTTACCGAGCAGGAAGCATGTGCGTACCGCAGAGGAAAAAATCAACACCACTCCTCGGTGCCGAAAAACGCAACTCAGAATGAATATAAAAAGGCAACGGGGCTTGAGGCTCTCTTTGGATACCTTGATTTAATCGGAGACACGGAACGAATAGAGTTTCTTCTTACGGAAGCGTTTTTTCGCGGGTAGCACCCGCGCGCAAATAGCCGTGATGTGAACTTTAAATCCCTTCCGTCTTTGCAAAGAGCAAAGACACCTTCCTCTTGGTGGGAGGCTTTTCCCTACGGTTTCGCAAAATAGCGGTGTATATTCGTAGGGCGGTGGTTTACTGCCGCCGTCCTTTTAAGCATAAGCTTCAAACGTTTTTAATTAAGATAATGGCGAAAATATGAAAAAATGCGTAATAGTAGGCTCGGTTAAAACCGACGCCTTTAGTGAAAAAGAAAAAGCCCCGGATACGCTTTATATAGCGGCTGACGGGGGATATATGCAGATGAAGGAACATGGGATCACCCCCGACGTGCTTCTCGGTGATTTTGATTCGCTGACTGAGATTTCGGGACATGACATTCCTCCCTCTGCGGAGCTTTCCGGTGTGGAAATAATAAGGTTTCCCGTCGAAAAGGACGACACTGATACCCTTATAGCCATAAAGACGGCAATGGAGCGCGGATGCGAGGAAATAACCCTTTACGGCTGCCTTGGTGGGGAACGGTTTGACCACAGTATAGCCACACTTCAATCGCTCACCTATGCGGCGGAGCGAGGTGTGAAGATTACAGCGGTGGGAGACGGTGGCGGAAAGCCTTTTTACGTTACCGCGCTACATAGCTCCGAGATCACCTTTTCCGCGGAGCGCGAGGGAATATTTTCGGTAATGTGCGCAGGCAAGGAATGTACGGGCGTAACAGTTGAAAACGCGAAATACCGCGTGGAAAACGTTACCGTTTCGCCGTCGTTTCCGCTAGGTGTTTCAAACGCGTTTATAAAAGGAAAAAGCGCGCGTATTTCGGTTGAAAACGGAACACTCTGGGTGTTTTATTGATCTGAAAAAGACGGAACGCTCTGGGTGTTTTATTGACCTGAAAAAGATGGAACACTTTGCGAGTTTATTGATCAAAAAACGGAACAAGAAAAAACGGACTGTATCACAGTCCGTTTTTTAATTAATCAAATAGTGGCTTAAATCCGTCAACAACCCTTTGCGCTACCGTTTTTTCTTCGTCTGTAATGGGCTTGTCAAAATCCGAGAAGGTGTTGCCCGTAACCTCTTTGCCGGTTAACATTCGCAGCCAAAGAAGAGCAAGGGCGTACCGTCCGAGTCCGAGAGAGGCGTGGAAGGTGTCGCGGTGGACGCTTTCTATACCGTTTTTAAGCAAGGACAGCATCATTTCACCGGAGGGGATTATTCCTGCGGCGTTTATTTCCTCTGCGGCGCGGGTGTAAGACTCTTTAACGTCGTTAAGCATCTCGTCGGGGGTGGTGTATTTCATTTCTTCTACAAGCCTTTTGCTGTCCTTTTCGTATGCCCAGGTCTCTTGAAGGACTATCTTTGCCTTAGGACAAAGCTCGCGGCAGTAAGCGGCAAGCTCACTGAGATACGGCTGAAAGGAAG
>JAZRDX010000166.1:0-3390 GCA_045660565.1 Eubacteriales bacterium | reverse complement strand
TCGAACCCGCCACCTCGACCTTGGCAAGGTCGCGCTCTACCAAATGAGCTAAATCCGCAGGTGGTGCCTCCGGTCGGAATCGAACCAACGACACGGGGATTTTCAGTCCCCTGCTCTACCAACTGAGCTACAGAGGCTTATCGCATAAAAAAATGGCGACCCGAAGGGGACTCGAACCCCTGACCTCTAGCGTGACAGGCTAGCGTTCTAACCAACTGAACTACCGGGCCACATGGTGGGAACAACAGGGCTCGAACCTGTGACCCCTTGCTTGTAAGGCAAGTGCTCTCCCAGCTGAGCTATGCTCCCATGCTGTTCGCTTTCTTTCTGCGACGTGCTCTATTATAGCATATAATTTTCCGTTTGTCAATACCTTTTTTCAAATTTTTTTGATTTTTTTGAAAAAAGTTTTTTGGGTGCTTTTTTTCTACAATAATATTATATGCAAAAACGAAAAATGATTGTTAACCGATTGAAAATCGGTTTTATAACGTCGGCAAAGAAGGTTACAGCCGTTTGATTTCGGCTAAGCTTTCGGTTATGGGAAACATTGATTAAAAAATTGAGCAAAAAACGGCACTTGCTTTGTTCATATTTAATTAACGATTTATATAAAGAAAAAACTTGCTAAAATTATGTAGAAATATTATAATTTAGTAAAATGGGGTAGAATGGGTTTTTGAAAATATGAAATTTTAAAACACCTGTTTTCCATTAAGTAATGACGTAAATAATATTAAATATGGAGGAAATAAAATGGCAACTAAAAAAAGCAAGTCAGTAAGTGAGCTTCGCGAAGAGCTTGCAGTTGAAAGTACTGCAAATTCCTTTATCGGCTCGCTGTTTGACGAAGGAACCTTCGTTCAGCTCGGTGCTTACGTAAAGCGCTGCACCACCTCTGCTGACGGTGGAGACAAGGCAAGCGATTTCGAGGGAGTTATAACCGGATACGGAGCAATGGACGGCAGACTCGTTTTCGCCTTCGTTCAGGATAGCTCAAGAATGAAAGGCGCTTTCGGAGAGCTTCACGCGAGAAAGATATGCGCCATATACGATATGGCTATGAAGGCAGGCGCGCCTATAATCGGCGTATTCGATTCCTGCGGAGCAAAAATCGAGGAGGGTATCCCCGCTATGGCGGCGTACGCTTCGGTTATGAAGAAGGCATCCGATGCATCGGGATTCATTCCCCAGATAGCCGTCATAAACGGCGTTTGCGCCGGAAACGCGGCAACATTTGCTGCTATGAGCGATTTCGTGATAGCTTCCAAGACCGCCGATATGTATGTAACCTCTCCGTTTCTTTTCTCAGGTAACGATAAAACCGCCAACACCGTTGAAAGAATGGCAGAGTCCGGAGTTTGCGATATAGTTTGTGAAGAAAACGAGCTTATATCAAAGGTAAAGGACCTTATATCCTTCCTTCCCGAAAACTCCGAGTGTGAGGCTATGGTTGAAAACGACGACGACCTTAACCGTCTTACTCCCGAGCTTGAGGAGGCTATCGCTTCTGGCGATATGAACGCGATAATTAAATCCGTAGCGGATAACGGACGCGTTTTAGAGGTTGCTTCCGCTTACGCTCCCGAAATGACCTGCGCGTTTGTCTCCGTTGGCGGATACTCCTGCGGAGTTGTAGCAAACAACACTGAAATAAAACACGGTGCTCTTACTCCCGCCGCGGCGGATAAGGCGTCCGGATTTGTAAATCTTTGCACCTCGTTCGGTATTCCGGTAATCACTCTCGTTGATTGCGTTGGAACCGAGGGTACAAGTGAAAACGAGAGCGCGTACGCTTCCTCTCTTGCTTCTCTTGCATATTCCTATGCGCAGGCTGAGGCTCCGCTGGTAACCGTTATTATCGGTAAGGCTTACGGTGCGAGCGCAACCGTTCTCGGCTCCAAGAGTGTCGGAGCGGATATAGTTTACGCGACTGAGAACGCAGTTATCAGCGCGATTTCTCCGGAGGCTACGGTTTCCTTCCTTTACGGCAAGGATGCGGCGGCTTCGGAAAATCCCGAAAGCTTTAAGAACGAAAAGATTGCCGAGTGGATAGACGAAAGCGCTTCCGCGGTTGCCGCCGCGAGAAACGGTGCCGTTGACGACATTATAGCTGCCGAGCAGCTCCGTCAGCGCATCTGCACGGCTATTGAGATGATGAACGCTTAATTTAACTTAAGAAAGGAACGCTGAAATGCAAGGTATGTATTTTTTAGCCGAAACGACGAAGTTTGTAGATGATTTCGGGAATGACTGGTTTGCACGTTTTGTGCAGCAGGGTATACCGACCGCTGTTCTCGGAATAGCGACCGTATTCGTTGTTCTGGCAACTATCTGGGGTTGTCTTGAGGTGTTCAAATACGTTTTCTACACGATACCCGAAAGAAATAAGAAGGCTTCCGCTTCTGCTACGGCAGAGGAAGCGGCACCTGTTACCGAAGCGGTTGAAGAAACGTCGGACGACGGTGAGATAGTAGCGGCTATCATAGCGGCTATTACGGCGATGAGAGCAGACGAAGCCGCCGAGCAGGGAACAAAATCTACGGGATTCAGAGTAGTATCGTTCAGAAAAAGATAATCCGAAAGAAAAATTACGTCGGCAATTTGCTGATAAAGGAAACGGGAGAATCCCGTAAAAATAATTTTGAGGCTGTAAAACAGCAGAATGGAGTATTATTATGAAAAAGTACAACGTAACCGTAAACGGAACAGTATACGAGGTTGAGGTAGAAGAAATAGGAGAGGTAGCATCCGCTCCCGTAGCGGCAGAGGCACCCAAGGCGGCTCCTGCTCCCGCGGCTAAGCCCGCAGCACCTAAGGCGGCTCCCAAGGCAGCTCCCGCAGGCGCGGCAGGTGCAGTAAAGGTTGAGGCTCCTATGCCCGGAACCGTAACTAAGGTATTGGTTAAGGCAGGCGACGCAGTTAAGTCCGGCGATACGCTTCTCGCATTCGAGGCTATGAAGATGGAGCAGGAGATAAAGGCTCCCAAGGATGGCGTTGTTGCAAGCGTTAACGTTTCCCAGGGCGCATCTATAAATCAGGGTGATCTTCTCGTTTCGCTTAACTAAGTGAAGGCTGAGAATATTTTACTCTACGAAAGGAAATGTTATAAAAGATGATAGACATAGACTCAATCGTTAAGTTTCTTCAAAGCACGGGTATATATCAGCTTTTTGGAACGCAAACGCCGGCTACGATAGGAAAGTACCTTGTAATGTACGTTATTATCGGCGCTCTGTTCTATCTTGCGCTTGTTAAAAAGTTCGAGCCCCTGCTGCTTGTTTCGATAGCGTTCGGAATGCTTCTTGCAAACCTTCCCGGTGCGCTTTCGACAAACGTTTTCCATATGGATTTCTTTATATCTCCCGAAATGACCTCGGAGCTTGCAGC
>JAZRDX010000165.1:0-1806 GCA_045660565.1 Eubacteriales bacterium | reverse complement strand
AAAGAAACACGGCAAGGTGGATAAGGTGTTTAATTATTGCACCAATTACCGCGCTGAGGACAGATATGCCGTTGCCATTGAGTACAACGGAATGAAGGTGCTGATTTTTATCGAAGCGGATATAATATTTGAAGGAGAGATAGCGGTAAGGGCTGAAAAGCCACAAAGCATATAATCATATACTGCGATTTCTCCCCCACCGCTACGCGGAGCCCCCTCCCGGAGGGAGCCTTATGACCGCTAAGCCTCGACTTAGCGACGATAGATGTGTATACTCAAACATTACCGTCGCCATAAGCCCGCAGGTGCTACCTGCCCGTCGCCGTTCGCCACCGGAGGCTCTCCGGCGGGTGCTACCCGCAAAAAACCGCCCCATGCCGTGGCACGGAGCGGTAATTATTCCGGTTTATAAATTAAAATCCGAGAGACTTCAGATACTTTCTGGACATCTCAACAGCTTCAAGAGAGGTCTGCTCGCCGGGCTGGTCCTGCTCAACTACGAGGTAGTTTGCGCCGCTCGCGATTGCAGCCTTGATTATGGACGGAACGTCCTGCTTGCCGTATCCTACCGGGCGGAACTCAAACGCGGAGGTCTCCTTTGCGGTCTCCTTAAGTCCGATAAGGTTGTACATGTTGTCGCTCTTTACACCGGTAAAGTCCTTGAGGTGAACAACGGGGCAGCGGCCTGCATACTTTTTAACGTACTCGGCGGGAACCTCGCCTGCAACGTTTACCCAGCAGCAGTCAAGCTCGGTCTGGAGAAGGGAAGCGTCAACAGTCTCGTACATATAGTCGAGACCGTAGCGTCCGTCGGGCATCTTGATAAATTCAAAATCGTGGTTGTGGTAAAGAAGGGTAAGTCCGTTATCCGCGCACTTCTTACCGAAGCTCTTTATCGTTTCAAGAACACCGTCGAAGCCCTCGGAGCCGGGACGGGTTTTGTCGTCAAGATAGGGGATAGCGATGTACTTCATACCGAGAGCCTTGCAGTTTCTTATAACCTTGTCGGGATCGGCGGTTATCTCTGCATAGGGAACGTGAGCGGAGATAGCGGTAAGACCTGCGTTCTTAAGTCCCTCTGCAAACTTTTCTACGGGCATACCGTAAAAGCCTGCGGTCTCAACGTAGTCGTAGCCTATTTCCTTAATCTTTTTAAGAGTGCCTTCGAAATCGTTCTGAAGGAAGTCTCTTACAGAATAAAGCTGGAGACCTACGGGAAGTGTTTTTTCAAATTTTAACATAATAAAATCCTCCGATTTATTAAAAATTTCAAAAAATTTCGGGTTTTAACCCTATGATTAAATATTATAGCACAAATATATAATTAAGTCAACCTAAAAAATAAAAAAATATACTGAAAGGTAAAAGCAAAATATGAAAATAAGAAACGCCGAAATCCTCTGCGTCGGAACGGAGATCCTTATAGGAGATATTGTAAATACCAATGCCGCTTATATATCGGAAAAGCTCGCAAGGCTTGGAATAAATCAGTATTATCAGGCGGCGGTTGGGGATAACCCCGAAAGACTTTCGGGAGCGATCAGCAGCGCCCTTGAACGCGCCGACCTCGTTATAATGAGCGGCGGTCTCGGTCCTACCTATGACGACCTTACCAAGGAGACGGCGGCGAGATGTATGGGCAGAAAGCTTTATCTTGATGGGCGCTCTCTCGAAAGGATAAAGGAGCTGTTTGCTTTCCGCTGTAAGACGATGACGAAAAACAATGAAAAGCAGGCTATGATGCCCGAAGGCTCGGTTATTTTCGATAACAATGCGGGAACCGCGCCCGGCTGTGCGATAGAGGAT
>JAZRDX010000164.1:0-4587 GCA_045660565.1 Eubacteriales bacterium | reverse complement strand
TTTGCTTTTCCAACCACGGGAAAAGCAGCTCCAATCCTTCTCTTTTTTTCTTTTTCTTTTCTTTTATGGGATTGTAGCGCGGGTTCGCGTTTTCTACTGCCGCAAAAATAAAAGCAATTCTTTTGACTTGCTTTTATTTTTGGTGCCGGCAGCGGGACTTTGAATAAAAGAGCGCCAAAGTTCTGACAAATTTCGGCGCTCTTTCCCCCTTTTCCCTTGACCTCACCGACGTCAGTTTGCTTTTGCAAACACGGGAAAAGAAGATGCTATCCTTGGCAAAAGAGTAGAGCCTTGTATTAAGCGGGATAGCATCGCAGGTTCTCTCGGCGCTACTGACACCAAAACAAAAAGAGCAGCCCTGCGGACTGCTTTTTTATTTTGGTGCCGGCAGCGGGACTTGAACCCGCACGGTATCGCTACCAACGGATTTTGAGTCCGTCACGTCTGCCATTCCATCATGCCGGCTTAATTTAGCCTTGTATATTATAGCATAACAATAATGAAAAATCAAGTGTTTTTTGAAATTTAATAAAACTAAGGCTGAATAAATTTTATTCAGCCTTACTCTATTTTATTCCTTTGCTTCCGCAACTGCTATCTCTTTCGCAGCCTCTTCATTCTCCCCGTCTGCTTCGCTTATCTCAGTGCTATCTGCCTCGGTATCCTTTACCGATTTTTTTCTTACAAAAAACCTTGCGATGTTCTCAAAGAAAGAAATAACCTGATTTTGGAATTTTATAAGGAAAAATACTCCAACAAACGAAATAGCAACAAGGAACGCAAATAACAGCCAGTTACCCTGGAATATTATATCGCCAAGCAGTGTAAGGACAAGCGTAGGTATCGCGGGACCGATAAGCACCGCGAAAAAGTAATGCCTTGCCTTAAGCTTTGCGTTTACCGCTGCATACGGAATAAAGCCGTTAGGTATCGCCGGCAGTATACACGCCATAATAACCATATACGTAGGACTTCTTCCGTCCTTTAAAAATTTAACGGTTTTCGAAGAATCCTCAAGCGGAACTATTTTATCAACAGATTTCTTGATTTTTCTGTACAAAAGGAATATTGCCATATTATACAGAATATCTCCGACATGACAAACAAGAAATCCCTTCCACGTTCCGAGAACAATTCCTGCGGCAATATGTATTGGAGCACTGGGAATTACGATTGATATGTCCTGAACAATCTGAAGAATAAGTATTATGAGTACGCCCCACTGATTATCGTATTTCTGTACTTCTGTTACTATTTTCTGCTGATTACCGCTACAAAGCGCGGACCAAAGATCTCCATCAATTCTTTGGAATATAAAGAAAACCGGAATAAAGGCTATACCAAGCAGTACCATGAGCAGCAGAACCCTTATTGCAAGTGTTTTAAAATCAATTTTTTTCAAGATATTCATTCCTATTTTATTATTTTATATTGAATGTTTATAAATAAACACAAAAATTCTATAATAATATTACCATATAAGTATATAAAAGTCAAGAGGAAAAATTTTCTTATAAAAAAATTAACAATTACCGATAAAAAACAGGCGGAAAGCCACCCGTTTTCAGGTAACGTTTCCGCCCTATTTTTCTTTTTTTAATAAAGTCTGCGCTTATTTTTTACTACCTTTATAACGGCAAAAGTGATTATTGCAGCCGCTATAACTCCGCACGCAATATAAATTCCGTAACCGGAGTTGCCTTTGATTTTAAGCTCTTCCCAAAGGCTGTTCATGAGTGAAAGCGTACCGTCGTCAAGATTATGGTAATAAGAGGTAACATAGTTGCCCTCATATCCGTCCTTGATGAAATCCGGAGCAATATACTCCATAGCCTTTTCGTGAACACTGTTCATCGTCTCGATGTATTCGGGATCCTCGTTTACAAGCTTGTTAGGTGTGGAGTAATACACAAACTCCGAGTTTGCTCTGCCTATCTCCTTTTCAAGCATAAAGTTTATATACATCTCCGCTAATTCCTTGTTTTTGCTTCCCTTAGGAATACACATAGCGTCAACGAATATATTGGTTCCCTCATTCGGTATACTGAATGCAAGACTGTCGTTGTCCTCATACATTGAAAGGAAGTCGCCCGCGTAGTAAGGAGCGATATATGCCGAGCCGTTCTTCATTTTATTGAAGATCTCGTCCATTACGTAGCTCTGTACAAGCGGCTTTTGAGTCTTAAGCTCCTCAAGACACGCTCTCCATTTTGCCTCATCGGTATCGTTTACCGAAATGCCGTTCTTATACTGTACGGTTCCGAAAGCATCACGGGGATTATTGAACTGAAGTATCTTTCCGCTGTACTTTTCATTCCAGAGAATATCCCAGCTTTTTACGTCTGCTTCGTCAACGTATTCGGTATTGTATATAATTCCTACGAAGCCGTAAAAATACGGAACGGAATATACCTTATTCGGATCGGGATCGTAGAATGGCGTTTTAAACGAGTCGTAAATATACTGAAAATTCGGTATATTCGCCATATTGAGCGGTTCGAGCATATCTTCCTTTATCATTCGTTCTATCATATACTCTGACGGAACAACGACGTCATAGGAAACTGCTCCGCTTTTAAGCTTATTATACATACTTTCGTTTGAATCAAAGGTGGTGTAGTTTACCTTTACGTTAAGTCCTTTTTCCTTGCAGAATTCCTCAAATTTTGCGTTAATGTCAAGGCTTCCCTCCGAGCCGTCGGAGATATATTCACCCCAGTTGTAGACATTGAGAACGGTTGCGTCTCCGTTTCCTCCGCAGGAAACCATAATACACGCACCGGTAAGCAACAGTACCGCAAGAGCTAATGTTAATATAATTTTTTTCAATCTAAGCGTTCTCCTTTACTTTTTTTGATGTTTTTCGTTTTTCCTCATGCTTTTCTCCCCTTAAGTTAGTAACGAGCATAAGTATAAGTATCGCCACCATAACGAGGGTTGAAAGCGCGTACATATCGGGAGTTACCTCTTTTTTCGTCATTGAATAAATGAGAAGCGGCAGAGTTACGAAATCGCTGCCCGAGGTGAAAAAGCTGATAACGAAGTCGTCAAGCGAAAGCGTAAACGCCATCATCATTCCGGTAATAATTCCGGGAAGTATCGCGTGAATCTCAACCTTGAAGAACGCCTGAAGCGGAGTACATCCGAGGTCGAGCGCGGCTTCGGGGAGGTGCTTATCCATCTGACGGAGCTTTGGCAGCACCGAAAGAATTACATAAGGCAGGTTAAAGGTTGTATGCGCTATAAGCATAGTCCAAAAGGAAAGATATTCGGAAAGACCGAGAAGGGTTCCGACAAAAACGAAAAGAAGCATCATCGAAATACCGGTAACTATATCGGGATTCATCATAGGGATATTTGTTGCCGACATAACCGAGGTTTTAAGATATTTATTCTTCATTTTGTTTATGCCTACCGCCGCCATCGTTCCTATCACAGTTGCGATTATAGCAGACGATGCCGCTAAAATCAGCGTGTTACGCAGTGCCGTGAAGGTCTCTGCCGAGGAAAACAGCTCTACGTACCATCTGAGCGAAAATCCCGTGAAAACGCCCGTGCTTTTTGAGGCGTTAAAGGAATAAAGCACCAGAACCAGCATCGGAATGTAAAGCACTCCGAAAACAAGTATCATAAAGACTCTTGACAGTGTTTTCATACGATAATACCTCCGTCCTCATCGCTGTCGGAAAATTTATTCATAACCGCGACGGATATTAAAATCAGTATCATCATAACGAGAGATATTGCCGCTCCGACATTATACGTGCTTTTATTCTGGAACTGCATTTCTATCGTATCTCCAAGCAGGAATATCGTTCCTCCTCCGAGCTTTTGCGAAATATAGAATGTGCTTATCGAGGGCACGAACACCATCGTTATTCCAGATACTATTCCCGGAACGGAAAGCGGAAGCGTTACCTTAAGGTGCGCGCTCAGTCTGTGGCAGCCGAGGTCGTACGCCGCCTCGATAAGTCTGTCATCCTGCTTTGCCATTACAGAGTATATCGGAAGCACCATATACGGAAGGAAGTCATAAACCATACCGAAAATAACCGCACCGCTCGTACCGATTATATGAAGCTCACCAATGCCTATATTCTTAAGTATGGTATTTAAAAATCCGCCGTCGTCAAGTATCGCCATAAGCGAATAAGTTCTTATGAGAAGATTCATCCACATAGGTATCATAAGAAGCATAAGCAGAAGCGTCTGTCTCTTTTTCGGCGCTCTGGAAATCGCAAACGCAAGCGGATACCCTATAAACAGACATATAACCGTTGCTATAAGCGAAAAGCTTATGGAAAGCGTGAAGGTGTGCGCGTGGGCGCTAAGCGCCTGAATGTTATCAAGGGTAAAGCCTCCGCTGCTGTCGGTAAACGCGTAATAGCAGACAAAGATAAGCGGAGCTATTATAAACAGTACCGACCAGACTATATGCGGAGACGCCTCCATGCCGGAGAAAAACGGTTTAAAGCGTTTTGACGCCTTCTTTTCGGGAGGTATCTCTTTTACTTCACTGTTCATTTTCATCCGTCTCTACCTCCTCTACATCTGAAAGATGGTCAAGCTCGTCGGAGAAGGAGGAAT
>JAZRDX010000163.1:0-23003 GCA_045660565.1 Eubacteriales bacterium | reverse complement strand
AAAACCTTAATGAATTCATTAAGGATAAGGGTGTAAAGGGCTATATCTGCAATTTTGATGCGGATATTTTATAAATTATTTCTTTACTTATTTTTTTAATAATTAAAGACACACATATTTTGTTTTAACAGCATTAGTATGCCTTACGTAATAAAAAAAGAGCAAAACTTTTTACGTTTTGCTCTTTTTAACGTTTTAATTAAGCTCTTTTCTGACTCTCTCTGCGATTTTTTCACCTGTAAGGCTGTATCTTTCGTAAAGTGCACCAAGGTCTGCGTGGGGCGGGAAATCCCCGTCTATCGCCACTATTACGGTTTTAGGAAGCACCTTGCCCATTTCGGTAAACGACGTAACTATGCTTTCCGATACTCCGCCCGCTTTTATCTGTTCTTCAGCAAGGAATATAAGCTCACTGCCCTCGCAGAAGCTCCAGAGCTCCTCATAGTCTATCGGTTTAACCTTTTTCAGCGAAACAACTTTAACCTTATACTCACCCGAAAGCAGCTCGGATGCATCAAATACCAATTTCGTCGTTCTTCCGTAGGTTATAAGAGTTACTTCCCTACCGCTACCGGAAACGGAATATCTTAAATTTTGAGTATCGGTAAGCTTTTCTCTTAAATAGGAGCATTCGGTGCCTCTCGGATACCTTATGGCTACGGGACCGTCAAGCTTTATCGCTTCTTCAAGCATATAATGAAGATCTGAATAATTTTCGGGCGTATAGACCGTCATTCCGGGAATCTGAAGAAGAAACGCACAGTCGAAAATTCCCTGATGAGTAATTCCGTCGCCGGGAACAAAGCCCGCGCGATCGACAGCAAATATAACGTGCAGCTTTTGCATTGCAACGTCGTGAATTATCTGGTCGTAAGCTCTCTGCAAAAAGCTTGAATACACCGCAACGACGGGAATTTTTCCCGCGGCGGCAAGTCCTGCGGCAAAGGTTACGGCATGTCCTTCGGCAATACCTACGTCAAAAAATCTATCCGAAAACCTTTCTCTGAAAGTAGTAAGTCCGGTTCCCTCGCACATCGCGGCGGTTATGGCAACGATCCCCATATTTTCACTTGCAAACCATTGAAGACTTTTGCCAAAGCATCTTGAAAAGCTACCGTTATTTGCGCTGTCTTTAACGACTATTCCTTTTTCTTTGTCAAATTTACCTACCGAGTGATAAAGGTCGGGGCATTTTTCAGCAGGCTCGTATCCTTTTCCTTTTTTAGTACAAACATGGATAAGAACCGGCTTTTCAAGGTATTTTGCCTCTTTGAAAACCGCTTCAAGCTTCTTTATGTTATGACCGTCAACAGGCCCCATATAGTCCATTCCGAGATGCTCGAAAAGATTGGTTTTAAAGACAAGTCTTTTTATAAAATCCTTGGTTTTTCTTGAAATAAAGGCAATAGGACGTCCGATTCCGCGCATTTTTTTAAGTCCGTGCTTAAATCTGCGCTTGAATTTATAGTATTTAACGCTTGTACGGAGTCTGCCGAAATAATCCGACATTCCACCGACGTTTTTTGAAATGGACATTTCGTTGTCGTTAAGAATTATAATCAGCTTTAAACCGTCTTTTGAGGCATTGTTTATCGCTTCATATATCATTCCGTTGGTAAATGAACCGTCTCCGACTACCGCAACGGCGAAATTCTCTCCGCCGGACAGCTTATTTGCCTCCGCAAAGCCGAGTGCGGCGGAAATAGACGTTCCGCTGTGTCCACCGCCGAAAAAGTCGTAATCACTCTCTTGTCTAAGCTGAAAACCCGAGACTCCACCGACGTTTCTGAGCGCAGAAAAGCCTTCCGAACGGCCTGAAAGCATTTTATGAACGTAGCTTTGATGTCCAACGTCAAAAATAAGCTTATCGTGCGGAAGTGAAAAAACTCTATGAATAGCTATTGTAAGCTCAACAACTCCGAGATTAGATGCAAGATGCCCTCCGTTTTCGCTTACCGCGGTAAGAACATCCTCGCGCAGTGCCGCAGAAAGCTCGGAAAGCTGCTCGTAAGTCATTGATTTTAAATCCAACGGCTCACCCGAACTAATATTAAATTTCATATATTTAAACTCACATTTCTAAGGTTAAGTATATCCGCGAAAACACGGATTATTCAAAGCGCCGACGAACGTAACACAGTGAAAAGTACCCTTTTATAAAGGTATAAAAAGCTTTTTTACAGTAAATTTCAGGTAAAAAAAGCCCGACGCGTATATATCATATATATAATATAACATATTTTTATGTATTTGTCAATGTTTTTTGATAAAAGAACGCTTGAAGCTATGAGTTAATAGATAAAACGTAAAAAAGATAGGACTAAACCTCTCGTTTTAAAGCGGAGAGAACCGGGATCTGAACCTAAAGCTGCACCGAGCCAATCAGTAATCAATAATTTGTGGTGTGCAGCTTATTCAATGCACAGCATTGAAACTGGTTCTCGCTATAATTTCTCAATGCAAAATCAAAAAAAACACCCCGTGAGGGTGTTTTTGGATTTTGGTGGGGACAACTGGGATCTGAACCTAAAGCCGCACCGAGCTAATCAATAATCAATTATTTGTGCTGTGCAGCTTATTCAATGCACAGCATTGAAACTGGTTCTCGCTATAATTTCTCAATGCAAAATCAAAAAACACCCCATGAGGGTGTTTTTTGATTTTGGTGGGGACAACTGGGATCGAACCAGTGACCTTATGCATGTCAAGCATACACTCTAACCAGCTGAGCTATGCCCCCGTACCTTATAATTTTACCATAATTAATATAAAAAGTCAATGTTTATAATGCACAAATTTAATTTATCTTTTTTATCATTTTTGTAAGTTGATTAATCAAAATCACGGTAAAATCTCCTTTTGCATAACATAAAGGTAAGAGGTTTCGTTTTAATAATTATATGCCGCGTAAGGGCGGCGGAATGGAGTAATTCAGTATGGAGAAAAAAACAGATGGCGGTACATATTTTGCGGCTATGAATACGGGAGACGGATTTAAAAGCTATTTTTCGGAGATTTTCGGCTCTCTTAAACATCTTTACATTATAAAAGGCGGTCCCGGAACAGGAAAAAGCCGTTTTATGAACGAGATTGCAAACGAAGCGAAAATACGCGGGCTAACAGTCGAAAAATATCTTTGCTCGTCCGATCCCACCTCGCTTGACGGAATAATAATTCCGGAGTGCTCTCTCGGTATAATTGACGGCACCGCGCCTCACACCTACGAGCCGTTTCTTACAGGAGCCAAGGATAATATTATAGACCTCGGTCAATTCTGGGATACAAAAGCTTTACAAAACGAAATATCGGTTATTAAAGAGATTTCAAGGCGAAAAGCAAGGCTATACGGAGGAATTTACGCTTATTTAAAGGCAATTCAAAGCGTTGATACAATAATCGAGGACATTGTAAAAGAAGCCCTCGACGTTAATAAACTAAACTTAATTGCAAAAAAACAAGCCGCCGCTCTTTGCAAAAGCGCAAGCTATGAAAAAAGGATTAAAATACGCAGTGCGATAAGCGATAGCGGTATAATTACGCTGAACTGCTTTGCAAAATCAGCTAAAAAACGATTTGCACTCCTTGACGTCTGCGGCACCGCAGGTCTCTTTTTATCGGCTCTGCTGAAAGAAACCGACAAAAAAGGCATTTCCTGCGCAGTTAGCTTCTCACCCTTCTCCCCTACGCTACCCGACGCGCTTTATTATCCCGACAGCGATACGTCATTTTACATCGGCAGCGAAAGCGATTTCGATGAGTCAAGCATTAATACCCGAAGATTTATCAGCGATGAGGCTTTAAGACCGTATAAGCCCAAAATCAGGGCTCTAAGGAGATTAAAAGCCGAAATACTATGCGAAATGTTTATTGATTTCTCATCTGTAAAGCGACTTCATTTAGAGCTTGAAAAAATATATGGGAAAGCTATGGATTTTGATAAAAAGGAAAAATTTACGTCTGAATTTATTACCGCTTTGTTTGAATAAACATAATTAACTAAAATGAAAAAATCGAACCGTGTTTCTCGGTTCGATTTTTTACTTTAAAGAACTTCCGGGATATGCTCCGGATCAAAGCCGCAGTGCTTTAAGAACTCTCTTGCGATAAGCGTTGCGCCAATCGGGTTCGGATGAACTCTGTCGCCGGCAACAGCTGTTGGGTGGCGGAATTTAAAGAATGTATCAAACATTTCCTGAAGATTTATAAATTCACAGCCGTATTTTTCCGAAAGATTTTTGCAAACATCGGTGTATTTATCCATAAGACTGCGTATCTGGTCGTCCTTAAACGGCTCCATGTAATACGGAGACATAATAAATACTTTCTTTGCTATCTTAACGGATTTTTCAATCATATCGGTTAAGTTTTTCTCGTATTCGGTAAGAGTTACAACCTTATCGGGCAAAAAAACGCGAGTCAAAGAACTGATACGCATCATTGATACCGACACAAATGCTGATGTAATCAGGCTTAAACGCTAAAACGTCATTGTCGAAGCGATTTATAAGGCTTCTGCTTGTATGACCGTTTATTCCAGCATTATATATCTTCAAAACAAGCTCCGGATAATAAGCCGTGAGCATATTGTCAATAACCCTTACGTATCCTGTTCCAAGGTTATTTGAGCCTTCACCGACAGGATTTACACTTCCGGCGTCGGTTACGGAATCGCCAATAAAAACTATTCTGTCAAGATTATTAAAAATCATATCTGCTTTCCTTTCAAAAATTAAAGTGAAGGAACATGATGCGGATCAAAATCGCAGTGCTTTAAGAATTCGTTTGCTATAAGCGTTGCGCCAATCGGGTTCTGATGAATTCCGTCTCTTGCAATAAAGGTGGGATGGCGGAATTTACAGTAGTTATCAAACATCTCCTGGAGATTTATGAATACACAGCCGTATTTTTCGGAAAGCTTTTGGCAAATTTCAATGTACGGTAACATAAATTTACGCATCGTATCTTCTTTATTTGTATTAATAAAGTAAGGAGACATTATAAACACTTTTTTAGCAACTTTTATCGATTTTTCAATCATTTCCGTCAAATTACGCTGATATTCGTCAGGATACACCGTTGCTGACGGAATTGTAGGAACGTCGAACTGACGCCATACGTCGTTGATTCCTATGCAGATGCTGATATAATCGGGCTTAAGATTAATTACGTCTCTGTCAAAGCGATCCTTTAAGTGTCTTGTTGAGTTTCCGCTTATTCCCGAGTTGGTAATTCTTACGAAAACCTCCGGATATTTTGCCGAAAGCAGATTTTCTATAATTCTGACGTATCCGTTTCCAAGCTGCTCAGAAAAGCCTTCTCCTACGGGATTAGCACTTCCAACGTCGGTTACCGAATCTCCGGCAAATACTATTCTTTCATAGTTTTTAAATATCATTTCGTTATTAGCTCCTCAGTTTTTTAATAAATCGAACTTTTTAATATAAATCCGTAGGCTTTATATAACCTACGGATTTACTAAGGAATTACTTAAAATATTTTACAGCTGACTTAAAGAGCTTCATATCGTACTCACCGTAAACGTTCTTGTAAAGACCGTCTCCGATACGCTCGCTGTGTCCCATCTTTCCTATTACTCTGCCGTCGGGAGAAAGTATACCCTCGATAGCCTGCATTGAATTGTTGGGGTTGAAGTGAATATCGTCGGTTGCGTTTCCGTCAAGGTCAACGTACTGAGTTGCAATCTGACCGTTTTCAATGAGAGCCTTAAGAACGTTGTCCTCTGCTATAAAGCGTCCCTCACCGTGAGAAATCGGTACATTATAAATCTCTCCTACCTCGCAGCCCGTGAGCCAAGGAGACTTATTGGAAGCAACTCTTACTCTTACTATTCTCGACTGATGGCGTCCTATGGTGTTAAAGGTGAGCGTAGGACAGTGCTCATCGGTATCAATTATCTTGCCGTAAGGAACAAGTCCGAGCTTAATAAGAGCCTGGAAACCGTTACAGATACCGCACATAAGACCGTCTCTCTTATCAAGAAGCGCTGTTATCTGCTCTTTAATAGCATTGTTACGGAGGAACGCGGTAATAAACTTACCGGAGCCATCGGGCTCGTCTCCTCCGGAAAATCCTCCGGGAACAAATACTATCTGAGACTCGGAAATCTTCTTTGCAAACTGCTCAACGCTACGGGAAATACCGTCGGAGGTAAGGTTGTTTATAACGAATATTTCAGCCTCGGCACCCGCATCGGTTACCGCCTTTGCGGAGTCAAACTCGCAGTTTGTTCCGGGGAATACGGGTATAAGAACGCGCGGCTTTGCAACCTTAACTGCGGGAGCAAGGGTAGTTCCCTTAGTGTAGGAGTAATTCTCTATCTTAGCGCCCTCGGTCTTAATGTTGCAGGAATATACGCTCTCAAGCTTATCTTCGTAGATATTCTGGAGCTTTTCAAGGGAAATAACGTCGTTTTTGTAGGAAATTTCGTATTTTTCTACCGTTTCACCTATAACCGCTCCTTCTGCTACGTCAGTAGCAACCTCTAAGATAAAGGATGCGTAGTTATAAGAGAACATATCGGAAAGCGTTACGCTGTCGGCATACTTAAAGCCTATCTTGTTACCGATAGCCATCTTAAGAACCGCCTCGGCAATACCGCCGTGTCCGAGAGTATATGCGGAAAGCGCCTTTCCGGAACGAAGAAGCTCGGTTACGGTATCAAATACCTTAAGGAGCGACGCGGTTTTCGGAAGTCCGTTTTCGTCGGTTTCGGGAGAAAGCATTATAACCTTATTTCCCGCCTTTTTGAATTCGGGAGAAACAATATTCTTAATCTTATTTGTGGTTACCGCGAAGGAAACGAGCGTCGGAGGAACGTCAAGCTTTTCAAAGGTTCCGCTCATGGAGTCCTTTCCTCCGATAGCGGCTACACCAAGCTCCTTCTGTGCGATAAATGCTCCGAGAAGTGCGGAAAGCGGCTTCCCCCAACGTGCCGGATCCTTTCCGGGACGCTCAAAGTATTCCTGGAAGGTAAGATATACGTCTTTAAACTCTGCGCCGGTAGCAATAAGCTTACATACCGATTCGGTTACCGCAAGATATGCACCGTGGTAGGGGCTCTTCTCCGAAATAAAGGGATTGTATCCCCAAGCCATAAGCGAACAGTCGTCGGTATGTCCCTTTTCTACGGAAATTTTATGTACCATAGCCTGAATAGGTGTCTGCTGATGCTTTCCGCCGAACGGCATAAGAACGGTTCCTGCGCCTATTGTGGAGTCAAATCTCTCGGAAAGACCGCGCTTTGAGCAGATATTAAGGTCGCCTGCGAGCTTTTCGTATTCTGCTGTGAAGCTCTCGCCTATTTCCTTATCAAAGCTCTTCGGGTTTACGGGAGCAATATCTATATGCTTTTCAGCACCGTTGGAGTTAAGGAATTCACGGCTTATATCAACAATTTTGTTGCCGTTCCAGCTCATTGTGAGACGGGGCTCGGCTTTAACTGTTGCAACAACGGTTGCCTCAAGGTTTTCCTCGTTTGCAAGTGCGGTAAATGCTTCCGCATCCTCGGGAGCAACAACAACTGCCATTCTCTCCTGGGATTCACTGATTGCAAGCTCGGTTCCGTCAAGTCCGTCGTATTTTTTCGGTACTTTATTAAGGTCGATTTCAAGTCCGTCGGCAAGCTCACCGATAGCAACCGAAACACCGCCCGCACCGAAGTCGTTACAACGCTTGATCATACGGCTAGCTTTAGGATTACGGAAAAGTCTCTGAAGCTTACGCTCCTCGGGAGCGTTACCCTTCTGAACCTCTGCTCCGCAGGTTTCAAGAGAATCAACGGTATGGGATTTAGAGGAACCTGTCGCTCCTCCGCATCCGTCGCGGCCTGTACGTCCGCCGAGAAGGATAACAACGTCATTCGGATCCGGACACTCGCGGCGTACGTTTTCAGCGGGAGCCGCGGCTATAACCGCACCTATTTCCATACGCTTTGCGGCATATCCGTCATGATAAAGCTCGTCAACCATACCGGTTGCAAGTCCAATCTGGTTACCGTAAGAGGAATAACCTGCCGCAGCGGTAGTAACAAGCTTTCTCTGCGGAAGCTTACCGGGAATTGTCTCGGAAACCGGCTTTAACGGGTCAGCCGCACCGGTTACACGCATAGCGCCGTAAACGTAGGAACGTCCTGAAAGCGGGTCTCTTATCGCACCGCCTATACATGTAGCCGCTCCGCCGAAGGGCTCAATTTCGGTAGGATGGTTGTGGGTTTCGTTCTTGAAAAGGAGAAGCCAGGGTTCTTCCTTACCGTCAACCTCAACCGTGATTTTGACAGTACAAGCGTTAATTTCCTCGGATTCGTCAAGCTTATCAAGCTTTCCTACGCTCTTTAAGTACTTAGCGGCAAGTGTTCCTATATCCATAAGGTTTATCGGCTTTGTTCTGCCGAGCTCTTTACGGGTTGCTATGTACTCGTCGTAAGCAGACTGTAAAAGCGCATCCTCAAACTTAACACTGTCAATAGTGGTGAGGAAGGTTGTATGACGGCAGTGGTCAGACCAATAAGTATCGATCATTCTGATTTCCGTTATGGTAGGATTACGCTTTTCGCTCTTAAAGTACTGCTGACAGAACTTAATGTCGTCAAGGTCCATCGCAAGACCGTACTGTTTAATAAAGTCGGCAAGCTCCGCCTCGGTAAGTGCGTTAAAGCCGTCAAGTGTCTGTACCGTGGTGGGTATTTCGTAGTCGGTTTTGAGAGTTTTCGGCATTGTAAGCGTTGCTTCTCTTGATTCAACGGGGTTAATAACGTATTTCTTTATCTCCGCAACGTCCTTTTCGGAAAGCTTTCCGTAAAGCATATAAACCTTTGCGGTACGTACAAGCGGACGCTCCTTTTGAGATATAAGCTGAATACACTGTGCCGCGGAATCTGCTCTCTGGTCGAACTGACCGGGCAAAAATTCTACCGCAAATACAGTTTCTGCATCAAAATCAACATTTTCGGATACGATATCGAGCTGCGGCTCGGAAAGAACCGTCTTCTTTACGTACTCAAAAAGCTCTCCGTCTATATTTTCGAGGTCATAGCGGTTTATAACACGGACGTCCTTAAGTCCGTCTATTCTGAGGAGCACCTTAGCGTCGGAAAGAAGCGATTTAGCCTCGTGCGCAAGCTCCTTTTTCTTTTCAACATATACGCGGTATACCATTTAAATATTCTCCTTTGCCTTTAACGCTTTCTGTCCAATGTCCTTACGGTAAAAAGCGTTGTTGAATTTTATATTTGAAACAAGCGCGTACGCTTTGTCAATTGCGGTTTCAAGTGTATCGGCAACCGCAGTAGCTCCGAGAACACGGCCGCCTGCGGTCAGAACCTTACCGTTTTCAAGCTTTGCGCCCGCAACGTAAACCTCTCCGTCAGCGTTTTCCGGAAGTGTGATTTCAAACCCGGTAAGGTAACTCTGGGGGTATCCGTTAGATGCCATTACAACACAGCAAGCAGACTTATCGGAGAATTTTACGTCCTCAGGCTTTAACGTCTCGTTTGTTACTGCCTGCATAACGGTAAGAAGGTCAGATTCCAGAAGCGGAAGAACAACCTGGGTTTCGGGATCTCCGAAGCGACAGTTATATTCTATAACCTTAGGTCCCTTCGGGGTGAGCATAAGTCCGAAATAAAGACAGCCCTTGAACGGTCTTCCCTCTGCTTTCATAGCATTTATTGTCGGAATAAATATTGTTTCCATACAAATATCGGCTATTTCCTTGGTGTAATACGGGTTTGGAGCTATGGTTCCCATACCGCCGGTGTTAAGTCCGGTATCGTTATCGCCCGCTCTCTTGTGGTCCATAGAGGAAATCATAGGAACAACGGTTTTTCCGTCGGTAAACGATAAAACAGAAACCTCGGGACCGGTAAGGAACTCCTCGATAACTATTTTGTTACCGCTAGCGCCGAATATTTTATCCTGCATTATAGAGCGAACTGCGTCAAGCGCGTCCTCTCTTGTTTCGGCAATAATAACTCCCTTTCCGAGCGCAAGACCGTCAGCCTTTATAACTGTCGGAAGCGGAGCGGTCATAAGATACTTTTCAGCCTCCTCGGGAGATTCAAATACCTCGTACTCCGCGGTAGGTATTCCGTATTTTTTCATAAGATTTTTCGAAAAAACCTTACTTCCCTCTATTATAGCGGCGTTTGCCGTAGGGCCGAAGCAGGGGATTCCCACCTTGTTCAGCGAGTCAACCGCGCCAAGAACGAGCGGATCGTCGGGAGCGACAACCGCATAGGAAATGCCGTTACCGGTTGCAAATTCAACTATTTTATCAATTTCCTTAGCGCCAATCGGAACGCAGGTAGCGTCCTTTGCTATTCCGCCGTTTCCGGGAAGCGCGAAAATCTCGGTTACATCCTTGTTAAGCTTTAGTTTCTTTATGATAGCATGCTCTCGCCCGCCACCGCCGACGACCATTATTTTCATAAGTTATTCTCCGTTTTTATGATATTTTTCTAAAGTTTAGGTCAAAATAATGCCTTTAAGTATATTTACTTAGGTAAATTAAGTAAAACATACGGCTTTGCTGCTCCTTTCCGTTAACAAAAGATAAGGAAAAGAGCGGCAAAAAGCTGAAAAAGTGTTAAAATTTAAAAATTAATGGTGGAACAGTCTCATTCCTGTGAACGCCATAACCATTCCGTATTTGTTACAGGTATCGATTACAACGTCGTCTCTTATTGAACCGCCGGGCTCGGCGATATACGAAACACCGCTCTTATGAGCTCTTTCGATATTGTCTCCGAACGGGAAGAACGCATCGGAACCGAGCGAAACACCGCTGATAGAAGCAAGATATTCCTTAGCCTCTGCATCAGTAAGCGGTTCGGGCTTTGTCTTAAAGTACTTCTGCCAGTTTCCGTCTGCGCATACGTCCTCTTCATTCTTATTAATATAACCGTCAATAACGTTATCTCTGTCAGGTCTGCCGAGTGTATCAAGGAAAGGAAGGTTTAATACCTTGTCATGCTGACGAAGGAACCACGTGTCTGCCTTGCCGCCCGCAAGTCTCGTACAGTGGATTCTGGACTGCTGACCTGCTCCTACTCCTATTGCCTGACCGTCGTATGCAAAGCAAACGGAGTTAGACTGCGTATATTTTAATGTTATAAGCGAGATAATAAGGTCTCTCTTTGCACTGTCGGGAAGCTCTTTGTTTTCGGTTACAAGATTTGTAAGAAGCGCCTCGTTAATTTCGAAGTTGTTTCTTCCCTGCTCAAATGTAATACCGAAAACCTGTTTGGTTTCTACCGGTGCGGGAACGTAAGCGGGATCTATCTCAATAATGTTATAGTTTCCGTTACGCTTGGATTTAAGAATTTCAAGTGCCTCGGGCTCGTATCCGGGAGCAATAACTCCGTCGGAAACCTCGCGCTTAATAAGCTTTGCGGTAGTAACGTCGCAAACGTCGGAAAGCGCGACGAAATCACCAAAGGAGCACATTCTGTCTGTTCCTCTTGCTCTTGCGTAAGCGCAGGCAAGCGGAGAAGCGTCAAGCTCTTTGACATCATCTGCAAAGCAAGCCTTTTTAAGCTTTTCGGGAAGCGGTATACCGACAGCGGCAGACGTGGGGCTTACGTGCTTAAACGAGGTAGCTGCGGGAAGTCCGAGCGCCTCCTTAAGCTCCTTTACAAGCTGCCACGCGTTGAAAGCGTCGAGAAAGTTTATATATCCCGGTCTTCCGGAAAGTATCTTTATCGGAAGCTCACCGTTTTCCATATATATTTTAGACGGCTTCTGGTTGGGATTACAGCCATATTTAAGTTCAAATGAATTCATTTTAAGATAATTCCTTTCTTTTTACTGTGTCGGTTTACCGTATTTAATATTTTTTACTCAGCTTCGTTAGCAGTCTGACTGCATATTGGACACTGGTTTTCATAAAGAATGTAAGTCCCCTCCGAGAGGAACAGTGTTCCTGCCTCTTTGGTTTTTACCTCGATACCTGTTTCGGCGTTTGTCCACGTTTCGACTGCGAAGCAAGCGGTGTTGTGATAAGTTTCAATATGAACACCGTTAAAGGTATAATTACCAAATCCGAGATTCATATTTCCGCAACCTGCAAAGATTAAACAAACGGTTAATATTAACGTTGTTATGAGCAATAATCTTTTCATTGTTTTATCCTTTTTGTTACGCATATACGTAGCCGTATATTTAAATTTAAAGCTTATTTGTTCTTATTAATTAATTTCTCGGTTATGCTTCCGTCCTCAAGAGACGTATAGCGTACGTAAAGAGAAATTTTATTGTTTTCGTTAAGATTATTCCATATATCGGCGGTAAATTCCTCAATATCATTCGGAATTGCTACTCTTTCAGGCTCTCCCTGGAAGGTAGGTATAGGATTTCCGTCGGTTACGTAGGTATGTATAAAGTGTCCGAGTCCCGACTTAGAGGGGTAATCAAAGGTATATCTTGCGCAGTCGCTTCCCTCAGCATCAAGGCTTTTAAGAATGCTCATTTTATAAGCAAAATCCTTGTCGGCAAAGGTAATCATACCGCTTATTCTGGGAGTAAAGTTCGGGTAGTCCGGCTCAAACGCTCTTGTCTTAAGAGACTCAGAGAAGCATTTTCCCTTAGAAACAAAGTCGTAAATAGTGTCTGTCTGGTCGCCGTTGGTAACTATAAGCTTGTTTTCAAAGCTTCTTACCGCCGCATATATAATAAGGGACGGATCCTCTACCTTAGACGCGTCGAAGGGTTCTGTGAAAACCTCTCCGTTTTTAACGGTAAATACGCGGTTTCTGCTGTTTTCGCTTCTACCCATTATGAAATAAGCGCTTACCGCGTTCTTTCCGTCCTCTGTCTTTCCGAGAACTATTCCGCGTCCGACGTACGGATTTCCGCTTATTCTTTCGCCAATTGTTTTAACCTCGTAAATGTTCATACCTACAAATTCCTTTCATTAAGGCTACTATTTATTATTAATAATATTGCTAGCAACGAGCTCTGCGGCTCTCGGAAGCAGTATCCACTCGGCTTCCGTCATTACTCTTTTCTGAAGAACCTCGGGAGTGTCTCCGGGAAGAATATCAACCGCCTTCTGAAGTATGATCTCGCCACCGTCCGCTATTTCGTTAACGTAATGAACGGTTGCCCCCGTTACCTTTACGCCGTAAGACAGCGCCGCCTCGTGTACCTTAAGTCCGTAAAAGCCTTCTCCGCAAAACGACGGAATAAGCGACGGATGTACGTTAAGTATACGTTTCGGATAGCGAGAGGTGAATTTTTCGCTGAGAATACACATAAATCCGGCTAAAATTATCATATCTATACCGGTATCTGTAAGCTTCTCTATTATTTTTTCTTCAAACTCTTCTTTAGTTGCACACTCTTTTTTCAGTACAACCGCGGTTTTTATACCCGCGTTTTCAGCGCGCGTTAAAGCATAGGCGTCAGCCTTGTTTGAAATAACAAGGCTTATCTCGCCACTTTTTATAATTCCGCTTTTTTCCGCATCAATGAGAGCCTGAAGATTGGTTCCGCCGCCCGAAACGAGAACGGCTATCCGCGCTTTCCTTAGCATATCGTTACCTTTTCCTCGGAAGCAACTATTTCGCCCATAATGTAAGCGTCCTCGCCGCATGCCTTAAGGACCTCGATCGCCTTATCAGCCTCGTCCTTCTTAACAACGATGCTCATACCGACACCCATATTGAAGGTGTTGAACATATCTCTTTCCGGAATGTTTCCTGTTTTTCCGATAAGATTGAAAATCGGAAGTATCTGGAGAGAGCTCTTATCGATCTTAGCTCCGAGACCGTCGGGAAGGCTTCTCGGAATGTTTTCATAGAATCCGCCGCCGGTGATATGAGATACCGAGCGTACGGTAACCTTATCAAGAAGCTCAAGAACGGGCTTAACGTATATTCTGGTAGGTGTAAGAAGCGTCTCACCTATGCATTTTCCGCCAAGCTCGGCAACGGGAGCGGTAATGTTCTTATCCCCTACTCCGAATACCTTACGAACAAGCGAGAAACCGTTTGAGTGAACTCCGCTTGATTTTAACGCAACGATAACGTCGCCCGCCTGCATTGTTTTCGGGTTAAGAATCTTCGATTTATCAACGACACCAACGGAGAATCCTGCAAGGTCGTACTCATCTATCGGATAAAATCCGGGCATTTCAGCGGTTTCTCCGCCGATAAGAGCTGATCCGCTCTGTACGCAGCCCTCGCTTACTCCGGCTACGATAGATGCTATTTTTTCGGGAATATTCTTTCCGCAAGCTATGTAGTCAAGGAAGAAAAGAGGCTTTGCTCCACAGCAGATAACGTCGTTAACACACATAGCAACGCAGTCGATACCGACAGTATCGTGCTTGTCCATCACGAACGCAAGCTTAAGCTTTGTTCCAACTCCGTCGGTTCCGCTTACGAGAACGGGCTTTTCCATTCCCTTAACGTCAAGCTCGAAAAGTCCTCCAAATCCTCCTACGTCGGAGCAAACACCCGAGGTAACAGTTCTCGCAATATGTGCCTTCATAAGCTCAACGGCTTTATATCCGGCAGTAATATCAACGCCCGCAGCGGCGTAGCTTTCAGATTTTGAATTTAACATGATAAATGTCCTTTCTATACGTTTATACGGTTTTTCGGTTCCCGTAAATTTTAATTAACCTTTTCCGTTCCAGCAGTAGGTACATACCTTGCTCGGATCAATTCCTATTGCATCCATCATTCCCTCAAGTGTCTGGAATTCAAGAGAGTCAAAATGCATCTTTTCGCAAATTGCTTTTCTGAACGCTTTTCCGCGCTCTGTGGAGCTGTCGCAGTATTCATCGATATATTGGAATCCCTTTTTGCCCTCAAGCTCCATAATGATCTTTCTTCCGAGAAGATCCATATCGGACGTGTTTCTCGTAAAGTTAAGATACTTACATCCGTACATTATCGGAGGGCAAGCGGAGCGAATATGAACGGATTTCGCGCCGCATTCGTAAAGGAAATCAACCGTCTCGCGAAGCTGGGTTCCTCTTACTATACTGTCGTCAACAAAAAGAAGGTCGTTTCCTTCAATAAGCTCAGTAACAGGAATCTGCTTCATCTTAGCAATTTTATTTCTCACATCTTGGTTTGTTGGAATAAAGCTTCTTGCCCAAGCGGGAGTATATTTAATAAACGGTCTTGCAAAGGGCTTTCCGCATCCGTATGCATAGCCTATTGCGTGCGGCGTTCCCGAATCCGGTACTCCGCAAACGTAGTCAACGTCCGGAAGCGTTCCGTTTTTTATCTCGTTTTCCGCCATTACTTTTCCGTTCTTAGATCTCATTACCTCGACGTTAACACCCTCGTAGGAAGCGTTCGGGAAACCGTAGTACGTCCAGAGGAACGCACATATCTTCATTTCTTCGCTTCCCTTATCAAGAACAGTAAGCCTGCTTGGGGACATTTCAACAATTTCTCCCGATTTCAGCTCCTTGTAATCCTTAAATCCGAGCTTTCTGTAAGCAAATGATTCAAAAGAAACACAAAAACCGTGATCGTTTTTACCGATGCTTACCGGTAAACGTCCGAATTTGTCTCTTGCAGCAACGAGATTTCCGTCATCTTTTAAAATCAAAATAGACGCAGAGCCCTCGATGTTATCCTGTGCAAATTTAATACCCTCCGCAAGCGTTGCCTTTTGCTCCATAAGAGCGGCGATTATTTCCGCAGAGTTTACTTTATTTCCGCCTATACTCTGAAGGATTCCAAAGTTATTTTTCAGATAACGGTCAACTATTTCCTCGCTGTTGGAAATATATCCGACAAGGGTTATAGCATAAATGCCGAATTTGGATTTAATCAGAAGCGGAATGGGATCAGCATCGCTTATGCTTCCGATACACGCTCTTCCGCTGAGTCTTGCCGCTACGTTATCAAATTTAGTTCTGAAGGGTGAATTTTCAATGTTATGAATTTCCGACTTAAATCCAAACGCATCGTCGTAGGCCGCCATTCCACCTCTTGCTTTACCGAGGTGGGAATGGTAGTCAACTCCGAAAAATACGTCCTGGACACAGTCTTTATCACTGGTTATACCAAAAAAACCGCCCATTTATTACCTCCAAGTGATTTATTTTGGTATAATTAAGCGAAGAACAGCTCGGAAAGCGTCATAGGATCGATGTACTCGCCATCCTTATAAACACGCATATTTCCGGAAGCTATCTCATCGATGAGTATTACTTCGTTTCCGTCGTAACCGAACTCGAACTTAATGTCGTAAAGAACAAGTCCCTTCTCCTTAAGGTCGTCGGCAACAATCTTGGTGATCTGCTGAGTCATAGCCTTGGTAGCGTCATACTGCTCTGCGCTCATAACTCCGAGATCAATAAGTCCGTCCTTGGTTACCAGCGGATCGCCCTTTTCGTCGTTTTTGAAGGTCATTTCAACGTAGGAAGGAAGGTCTGCGCCCTCTTCGATATAGTCGCTGTATCTGCGGAAGAAGCTTCCTACAGCCTTGTTTCTGCAGATAACCTCAAGTCCCTTACCGAACGGCTTTGCGGGGATAACCTCCATAGTGGTATCGTCAAGGTTTGCATTAATATAGTGGGTTTTTATGCCTGCTTTCTTAAGCTTCTCAAAGAAATAAACAGACATCTTAAGGTTAACGGCGCCAACACCCTCGATGGTAAGACCTACAGAGTTTTCTCCGGGATCGAATTTACCGTCTTTACCGGTGCAGTCATCCTTAAACTTTAAAAGATAGTTTCCGTTATCAAGTGCGAATACGTCCTTTGTTTTTCCTACATAAACCAGTTCCTTGCTCATTTTCTTTACCTCTTTTTCATTTATATTAATTTTATTATTTTGCAAGCTTTGATTCAAGAGCAGCGTCCTTTTCAAGAACCTTTGCCTTATCGGCTGCTCTCTTCTTATCAAGTGCCTCCGCTAAAGATACGTCGTTTATCGCGAGCATCTGGAGACATAAAAGAGCGGCATTGGCTGCGCCGTTAACTGCGACTGTGGCTACCGGTATTCCCGTAGGCATCTGTACAGTTGATAAAAGCGCGTCAATACCGCCAAGATTTCCGGAGGATACGGGTATTCCTACAACCGGAAGCGTTGTATTTGCTGCAATAGCCCCAGCGAGGTGAGCTGCCATTCCCGCAGCGGCAATAATAGCACCAAATCCGTTTTCGCGTGCTTTTCTAGTAAACTCAGCCGCTTCAACAGGTGTTCTGTGCGCAGAAAAAACGTGCGCCTCATACGGCACGCCGAATTCTACCAGAACGTTAATCGCTTTTTCAACGATCGGTAAATCGCTGTCGCTTCCCATAATGATAGCAATTTTCTTCATAACGTTTGCTCCCTTAAAAATAAATTAAACATTTTAATTATTAAAAATAAAAGTTCGGTAATATTATATCACAGAAAATAATGTTAGTCAAGAGTTTTTTTCAAAAAATCGTCTTTTTACGACAACTTTTATTAGTGAAATTTTGTTTAGATAAAATAGCGTCCTACCGTACAAATCCCAATATTTCCAAAAGGTGTATTTTTATGCATTTTCTATACAACTTATAATCACACCGTTTTTTTGTTTATAAACAATTTGAGCATAATAAAAATATAACCGAGCAAAAAAATTCTGCTCGGTTTTATTTTTTAATACAAAACAACAGTTTAAAAGCGGTCGCGTTACGATTTATCTTCCGCCTCTTCCGCCGCCTCGGCTACCTCCTCTACTGCCACCGGAGGAGCTTGATTTAATAACCTGAACCGTAACAAATTTAGTTATAAAATCGTCTTTTCTGAGCTTTAAATCAAGTCTTGCAAATCTGCTGAGCGGATATTTTTCGGAGCGGGATTTTTTCTTATACGAATATACCGTACAAAGAACAAAAATCAGAACTGAAATCACTACCGCTACCGACGCGCCTACTACGTATCCGACGACGTTTGGACGGCAGGCTTTTTCGCAAAGCTCAATACAGGCTATTGCTCCACTTTTATAATTTCCACCTTTTATATTATAGTAAACGTCGGGAGAATCAAGGATTTCGTTGTATTCCTTATCGCTTATCTTGGAATAACACTTTCCGTACGGATAGATATTATAATTGCGATTTGCGTTATCGTTAATCACAAGAATTATTCCGTCGCCGCTTATATCGTATTCGCTACGGAAATCGTCTCCGTCATAGCCTGTGGGAGACGCCGTTCTCGCACTTACAACGTAAACGGACGCATAGCTTTTGGCATAAAATCTTTTTGCCGCCTCCTCAATTTGCGCTATTTCGGAATCGGTGAAAATACCTACTATATCGTATACAATTTTTTCCTGATTATCCGCTTTTGCAAATGAAGAAACTGAAAACGAGGCATATACCGTAATGACTGTAATTAACAGAGATAAAAATCTTTTCATAAGATAATACCTCCTATTAAAGCGGCAATTCCCGCAAGCACGGTAAAGAGCCCGGCGGCAGCAAGAGAGAGCTTTTTTATGCATATCGGAAGCTCACCGTAAATCTTACCGGTATATCCGTTCATTGCATAAGTATACATTTTTTTCTTAGTCCTGTAATTAAGTATCCATATCGGCATAAGAGAATATTCCCAGTGGCTCTGACGAATGGAAAGACGGTTTTGTCTTACGGAAACGGAAGCATAGCCACCTATTGTATCACGAAGTAGCGTCGAAGCATATCCGTCCATTCTTGCTTTTACCTCCGCGGAAAGGCTTTCGCGCTCGATATTTCTCTTTTTCGCCGAAAAACCGGAAAGATACGACATATCAAAGGGTGTAAGAGATTCAGACGGATACGGAAGAACCCCTTCAAGCATTGCCTTATCCTCTTCCGATATAGCAGAGGTTACAATATCCTCGAAATGTATAAATCCCGCTCTTTCTACGCAATATTTTGACGTTTCCGTGTATCTCTTATTCCCTACGCGCCAGGTTCTTACCTTAGTTGCATCAGCGATAAGCGACGCGTCTGTATCGGCATCGGTTACCCAAAACGGATAATATATTCCTGAAATTTTCTCTGCACGTTTCTTTTCGGCAAAGCCTTTTGGTAAAAACCGTCTTTTTTTGGTAAATTCAAGGAATTTGCGTTCCGCCTCCTCTTTACCGTATTTAAAAGGTATTACCTTATCGGGCTTCATCTGTCCCGAAAGCTTCCCCTTAAGTATAACGGGGCTTTCGCAGTAAATACAAATTCCCGCGGCAGTAGTGTCGGGAACGGAAATCTCCGCGCCGCAGTTACTGCATTCGTAGTCGTTCATATGCTCGCAGTAATCGGCGTTTTCTATTTCTCTTCTTTCAGCCGCTTCTTCAAGTCCACGAGAAAGTATCTCCTCATTTGTAAACTCCGACTCGCAAAACTCACAGCAAAGCTTTTGCTTATCTGCATTAAAGTAAAGCTCCGCACCGCAGTTTGGGCAATTATATGTAACAGCTATTGCATCCATAATATCTTTACCTCAAAACTCTTTTTATATCTTGATTTTATCATAAAAAAAGCTTTTTTGCAATAATTTACTTAAATATTTTTTCTTTATTCACTATTTTAAGCTAAATTCGTGATATAATAAATATAACGAAAGGAGTCTTATCTGCAATGTTTTACTTTGACTTCACCTATCTTATCATACTTCCCGCGTTTATTTTTGCTCTCTGGGCAAGCGCAAAGGTAAACAGCACCTTTAAAAAGTACAGTAAGCTGTACTGTAAAAGCGGATACACCGGAGCTATGGCGGCAAGAACCGTTCTTGACCGTAACGGTCTTTATGACGTGCGTATCGAGCATATCCAGGGGCATCTCAGCGACCATTACGATCCGAGAGACAACGTAATACGCCTTTCCGATTCGGTTTATAATTCAACGTCAGCCGCCGCGATAGGCGTTGCCTGCCACGAGGCGGGACACGCCGTTCAGCACGCTGAAAATTATCTTCCCATTAAGATACGACAGGCCCTCGTTCCTATAACGAATTTCGGTTCACAGATCGGAATATGGTTATTCTTTATCGGTGTTCTATTAACCTATTTTTCCGAAACCTTCGTTCTTCTTGCCTACGTCGGTGTAGCGCTCTTCTCTTTTACCGCGCTTTTCCAGCTTGTTACACTCCCGACCGAGTATAACGCAAGTAGTAGGGCGTTAAAAGCGATTCGCGAAACGGGTATTCTTGACAGCGAAGCGGAAACAGGTGCAAAAAGGGTTCTCAGTGCCGCGGCACTTACCTACGTTGCCGCCCTTGCCGTATCACTGAGCCAGATATTCAGACTTCTGATAATTCTTGCCGGAAATCGCAGGCGTAACGACTGATAACCGTACTTTTTATAAATCAAACGGTATAAAGTACCGTTAAAATAGCATTTAAAGTATAAATTTAGTATTTAAGGAGAAAAAACATGGATTTTTTAACACTTGCAAAAGAAAGATATTCACTTCGTTTCTTTGACGGAAGACCGCTCAGCGACGAAGACATTTCGAAAATTCTTACCGCCGCACAGCTTGCGCCTACCGCAAAAAATATGCAGCCGCAGAGAATATTCGTTTTAAAGAGCGAGGAAGCAATTGCAAAGCTTAACGAATGTACAAAATGCGGCTTCGGTTGCAAAACCGCGTTCTTCATCTGTTACGATAAAGACATTAGCTGGAAGCGTCGTTTTGACGGTGCTGATGCCGGATTTGTTGATACGGCAATAGTTGTAACCCACATGACGCTCGCTGCAACCGCTATCGGTGCGGGAAGCACGATAGTAATGGCATACGATGCAGAAAAAGCCATAAAAGAATTTAATCTTCCCGAAAACATAGTTCCCGTTTGCTTCCTTGTAGCAGGTTATCCTTCCGAGGACGCTGTTCAGAACGAAAGACACAACATAAGAAAAGAAATCGATGAATTTACTTGTTTCATTTAATAAAACAAGTAAGAAAAAAGAGGTCAGCCGACCTCTTTTTTTCTTATATATCAACTCTGTTACGTATCTCTCCGCCGAAAAACGCATTGATATTTTTTATCATTTCACCGAGAAGTCTTACTCTTGATTCGTAAGCTCCCCAGGCGTTATGCGGTGTGAAAATAACATTTTTAAAATCCTTTAAACGGTTGTACGGTGAATCGGTTGTCATAGGCTCAACCGAGTAAACGTCTGTCGCAAGTCCTTTTATTATTCCGTTTTCTACCGCTTTTACTACCGCTTCCTCGTCAAATACCGCTCCGCGTGCTGTATTAACCAAAATAAGCCCTTTTTTAACGCCGGAAAGCACCTTTTCGTTTACCGAACCTCGCGTTCCGTCATTAAGCGGCGTGTGTACCGAAATAATATCGGCTTTTTCAAAAAGCTCGGAAAGAGAAACACATTCAACGCCCTCTTCGGGAGTTCTTTTACATACTATAACTCTGCAACCGATGGCTTTCGCAACATCTGCGACCTTTTTTCCGATGTTTCCGTAGCCGTATATACCCCATGTTTTACCGCTAAGCTCGTAAATTACCGGTGTAAGGCAGTTTTGGATACCGCTTTCGGTATATTTACCGCTTTTACAGTAGTCGTCATACTCGTTTAAATGACAGGCAAGCGAAAGCGCAAGGCTTACCGTAAGCTGAGCAACGGAATCGGTGGAATAGCCTTTGACGTTACATACGGCTATCCCCTTTTTTCTCGCGTATTCAAGGTCAACGTTGTCAAAGCCCGTCGCGGCAATACAAATAAGCTTCAGCTTTTCCGCTTTCGAAAGGTTACTTTCGTTAAGCTTGACTTTATTTATAATAACGACGTCTGCGTTTTTTATTCTCTCCTCAACATTTTCGGGAGAGGTAGTCTTATATACCGTTTTGTCTCCAACGGCATCAAAAACACTTAAATCAAGGTCATCTCCGAGCGTTCCGGCATCAAGCAGAACAATATTCATTTACTTTACTCCTTAAGTTAAAATTTTTACCTTACCGTTTCATATATGAGAGGTGTTTTTTCAGGCGCCTTTTCTCCGAAAAAGGTTGAGACGGAAAGCTTTTCAATGGATTTTTCAAACAAATCCTCCTTATTTGCATATAAAGTGGCAATTTTATCGCCTTTTTTAACGTAATCTCCCGTCTTTTTATGCAATATAATTCCCGCTGTGCCGTCAATTATATCGTCCTTTTTATTTCTTCCGGCACCGAGAAGCAGTGCCGCCACACCGTAGCCCTCGGTGTCAACCGAGATTATAAATCCGTCTTTATCCGAAATAAAATCACGCGAAAGCTTTGCCTTCGGGAATTTATCTGTATCCTCTATAACCGCTGCGTCTCCACCCTGTGCCTTAACCATTCTGATAAACGTTTCAAGTGCCTTTCCGCTTTCTATCGCATCTTTTACAAGCACCTCACACTCGGCAAGGCTTCCCTTTTCGGCAAGATACAGTATGTTAGCGGAAAGTGCCACCGAAAGCTCAGTAAGGTCGCTCGGACCGTTACCCTTAAGCGTTTCTATGGCTTCTATGACTTCAAGAACGTTTCCGATAGCGTTTCCAAGCGGTTTTTCCATATCTGTAATAAGCGCTACAATCTTCTTTTCCGCTCTTTTTCCGATATCAACCATCATTTTTGCAAGCGCGCGGCTGTCGGAAAGCGATTTCATAAACGCTCCGCTGCCCGTTTTTACGTCAAGGACTATACAGTCGTCGTCCGCGGCAAGCTTTTTTCCCATTATACTTGACGCGATAAGCGGAAGGCTGTCAACCGTTGCAGTAACGTCTCTGAGAGCATAAAGAAGCTTATCGGCAGGCGCAAGAGAGGCGCTCTGTCCGACAACGGCTATCCCTGTTTCATTTACGGTTTTTGTAAACTCATCTACGGAAAGCTCGACATTAAATCCGGGAATAGCTTCAAGCTTATCAACAGTTCCGCCCGTGTGACCGAGGCCTCTGCCCGACATCTTTGCAACCTTACCTCCGAGCGATGCAACTATCGGAGTAACGACAAGAGTTGTTTTGTCACCGACACCGCCTGTACTGTGTTTGTCTACGGTATATCCGTCAACAGCACTCAGGTCTACCAT